>JBGSOE010000441.1:0-64811 GCA_041739295.1 Thiohalobacterales bacterium
ACCTCTGATTAATTCGCTGAAGCGGCATCTGCCGCGTTGCAGCCGGGCTCAAAATACTCATTTACGCCGTGTAAACTCCGTTTTTTCGCCCGTCCGCGCCTTGCATCTGCTCGCTTGATCAAATTAATCAGAGGTTCCCTAAGTCTATTATTACGTCCCCTCGCCCTTGACGGGAGAGGGACAGGGTGAAAATTCACGCGGGCATGAAGCTATGCCCCTCACCCTAACCCTCTCCCGCAAGGGGATAGGGGATAAAGGGCATCAATTCACCACCGGCTCTTTGCGCGTGTGGCCGACCTTGGCGAGTTTGTCCAGGTATTCCTGCCAATAGCGTTCCTGATTCTTGCCCAGATCATACAACGTATCCCAGGCATATATGCCGGTGTTGTGGTTGTCATCGAAGAACAACTGGATGGCGTAAACACCAACCTGCTCGATGCTCTCGATGTTGACGTCTTCCTTGCCAAGCTGCAGGACGCCCTGACCGGGACCATGACCCTGGACCTCGGCCGAGGGTGAGTGCACGCGCAAATATTCGGCCGGAAGATTGAAGCGCGAGCCGTCTTCAAAGGCGATCTCCAGGATGCGGGATTTCTGGTGCAGATTGATTTCAGTCGGACGGATGCTCATGGTTCAGTTCCTCTTGTATAGGCTCCAGGTACTAGGTGCTAGGGCCGAGACGGGGTAAGTGAGAAGGCTTTCCTAGTACCTAGCACCTAGTACCTGCATTTATAAAATGTACCGGCTCAGATCCTCATCGCTGGCGAGGCTGGCGAGGTGCTCATCGACATAGGCGGTATCAATACTGAATGCCTGGCCAGTACGGTCGGCGGCCTCGAAGGAAATGGTTTCCAGCAGGCGTTCCATAACCGTGTGCAGGCGGCGCGCGCCGATATTTTCGGTGCGCTCGTTGACCTCCCAGGCCACCTGCGCAATGCGCGCCACACCGTCGGTGGTAAATTCCAGCTGTACACCTTCGGTGCCAAGAAGCGCTGCGTATTGTTCCGTGAGGCTGGCATCGGGCTCGGTGAGAATACGCACAAAATCTTCAACGCCCAGTGCGTCCAGTTCAACGCGAATCGGCAAGCGACCCTGCAGCTCGGGAATCAGATCAGACGGCTTGGACAAATGGAACGCGCCGGAGGCGATGAACAGCATATGATCGGTCTTGACCATGCCGTGCTTGGTGGTCACGGTGCTGCCCTCGACCAGCGGCAGCAGATCGCGTTGTACGCCTTCGCGTGACACGCCCGGTCCGCTGTTCTCGCCGCGCGATGTAACCTTGTCGATCTCGTCGATGAACACTATCCCGTTCTGTTCGACCATCTGCAGCGCACGCAGTTTGAGGTCTTCCTCGTTGACCAGTTTGGCCGCCTCCTCGTCGAGCAGCAGCTTCATGGCCTCTCCCACGCGCAGTTTGCGGCGTTTGGTGCGATTGCCGCCGAGATTCTGGAACAGGCCCTGCAATTGGCTGGTCATTTCCTCCATGCCAGGCGGTGCCATGATCTCTACACCAATAGGTGCGGCCGACACTTCGAGCTCAACTTCGCGATCGTCTAATCGGCCTTCACGCAATAGTTTGCGGAATTTCTGGCGGGTTTCACTGCCCTCTGACTCGCCGCTGTCGGACGGGACAAAGCCAATCGGTCGCGGCAGCAGCGCATCAAGGACGCGTTCCTCCACAGCGTCTTCGGCGCGGTGGCGTACCTTGTCCATCTCCTGTTCGCGGGTCATCTTGATGGCCACATCCACCAAGTCGCGGACGATGGATTCCACGTCGCGGCCGACATAGCCGACCTCGGTGAACTTGGTGGCTTCAACCTTGATGAACGGTGCATTGGCGAGTTTGGCGAGCCGGCGCGCGATCTCGGTCTTGCCGACACCGGTCGGGCCAATCATAAGAATGTTCTTGGGGGTGATCTCGTTGCGCAGTTCACCCTCGACCTGCATGCGCCGCCAGCGATTACGCAGGGCAATCGCCACGGCGCGTTTGGCATCGGTCTGGCCGATGATGTGCTTGTCGAGTTCCTGGACGATCTCGCGGGGGGTCATTTCGGACATAGTGGCTTAGGGTCTGGGGGCTAGGGCTAGGAGATTTGCTTGAGTTTGAAGTCCCAAGCCCCTAGTCCCTAATCCCTTCAGCTCAATTCCTCAATCGTGAGATTACGGTTGGTGTAAATGCAGATATCAGCCGCGATGTTGAGACTGCGCTCAACAATATCGTGTGCTGACAGTTCGGTGTTATCCAACAGCGCGCGCGCGGCGGCCTGGGCAAAGGGACCACCGGAACCGATCGCGATCAGGCCTTCTTCGGGTTCGATCACATCGCCGTTGCCGGTGATGATCAGCGACGCGGTCTTGTCGGCCACCGCCAGCAGCGCCTCCAAACGGCGCAACATTCTATCGGTACGCCAGTCCTTGGCCAGCTCGACGGCGGCACGGGTCAGATTGCCGTGATGCTTATCCAGCTTGGCTTCGAAGCGCTCGAACAGGGTGAAGGCATCTGCCGTGCCGCCGGCGAAACCGGCCAGCACCTGATCCTTGAACAGGCGGCGCACCTTGCGCGCGTTGCTCTTGAGCACGGTATTGCCCTGAGTGACCTGACCGTCACCGCCGATCACGACGCTGTCGCCGCGCCGTACTGCAATGATGGTTGTCCCGTGAAACTGTTCCACTGCCGGCCTCCCGGACCGTTAAAGGGGGTCAATTCTACACTATCGCACTGTGTCGTAGCAGTCGGAAAATCCAGACATTTCCAGGGTTAGAAAGCGTTTTTGGACAAGGCTGAGTGGGGGGAGCGGTTTTGGCCGCGAAGAGGCAAAATAGAATGGCTTCACCAGAAATCGAGATATAAAGAATATTACTGTTAACACTAATAATTTCTACTTGCGCCGCTTTGCACGCGGATGCGCCTTATCGTAAACATCTGCAAGATGTTGAAAATCCAGGTGGGTATAGACTTGAGTGGTGCTGATGTCGGCATGCCCGAGCAATTCCTGTACAGCACGCAAGTCGCCACTGGATTCGAGCAGATGACTGGCGAAGGAATGCCGCAGCATGTGCGGATGCACGCGCCCCTCCATGCCTTGACGACGTGCCCACTGGTCGAGGCGCTGCTGGACCGAACGTGCTGCTAAGCGTTTACCACCACGACCGATGAACAGCGCGCGTTGCTCAGAACCTGGCGGCAGCAGATCGTTACGTATGCCGAGCCAAGCGTGCAGCGCGGTCACAGCTTTGCGACCTACGGGTACCACTCGCGTCTTACGGCCCTTGCCGATGACAGTGACCAGCCCGCCATCCAGATCCAGATCGGGAAGATCCAGACCAGTGAGTTCTGAGAGCCGTAAGCCGGAGGAGTACATCAATTCCATGAGGGCTTGGTCACGGACGGCCAGGGGTTGGCTGGTGACGATGGTCAGCAAACGCTCCATCTGGTCCACGTCCAGCACGCCAGGCAGGCGCCGCTCACTCTTCGGCGCGCGAATATCCTGGGCGGGGTTATGGCCGATGCGACCCTCGCGCAGCAGAAATTCATACAGGCCACGCACCGCCGAGAGCCGGCGTTGGATACTCCGTCCCGCAAGACCTTGGCGATGGCAGGCTGCGGCGAAGGCGCGGATGTCATGGGCCGTGAGTGCCGGCCAGTCTTCTTTACTGTGTTGATCGCAGAAGTGAATCAGGGCCTGCAGGTCGCGGCTATATGCCGCATGGGTATGCGGTGATAACCGCCGTTCCTGCTGCAGATGATTCAGGTATTGATTCAGAGTGGCGAGGGCGGAGGCAATCATGGCATCGGTTCAGTTGATAAGCCGTAAACCAAGCAAAATACAGATTCCCTCCCCCGTTGACGTGGGAGGGCTAGGGAGGAGAGGGTGAACCGGGTCCAAGAGCCCCCTCACCCTAGCCCTCTCCCACAAGGGGAAAGGGGATGATCGTACCTAGGGAACCTCTGATTAATTCGCTGAAGCGGCATCTGCCGCGTTGCAGCCGGACTCAAAATACTCATTTACGCCGTGTAAACTCCGTTTTTTACTCGGTGCTACGCACCTCGCCCTTCGGGCCGGCTGGCGCCGTTCTCTCCGCTTCGCTTTGGGTCGCCCGTCCGCGCCTTGCATCTGCTCGCTTGATCAAATTAATCAGAGGATCCCTATCTTCGACGCAACACTGCTGAATCGCGCCGATAACAAATCATGCGGACGGTGCCGGTTCCAGATAAGGTCCCAAGGCACAGGCGACCAGTTCACCGAGGCAGCGCAGGAATAGCGTGTCCATGGCCGGGTGAAAGCGGTGATCGTCATGGCTGCCGATGGCGAGCATCCCGAGTTCGGCTTCAACACCGAGCGGGATCAATGCCGTCGAGGCGATTGCTTCGGCCTGATCACCATAAAGAAAGGCGAGCTGCTCCGGCTTGAGTTCACCACACAGCGGACGCACGGCGCGGAAGAACGGCGCGAAGGCGGCCAGGGCCGTATCGTTCTGATCCAACGGCAAGGTGCAGGTATCAGTACTGAAATCAGCCGGTAAGCGCGCTAGACGCAACGCAACGGCATCTGCCTTGAAGTCGTCGCGCAGATGGCCATGCACGCGTTCGATGACATCGCCAAGACTGTCGGCGCGCATCAGCGCCAATGTCAGCAGGTGTAAATTACGGTGCAATGTGTCGTTGTCGCGACCGACTTGTACCAGTTCCATCAGCTTGCGCTTGTGTTGCTGATTGTGATCACGCAGCACCGCTACCTGACGCTCGATCAATGAGACCGCAGGACCGGACACATGCGGGACCTTCAAGGCGGCGACCAAGGCCAAGTGATCATTGAAGAATTCCGGGTGTTCGCGCAGATACTGCTCAACCTGCTCGGCGGAAAGTTTTGTAACGTTGGGACTGGAGCCCAGAGTTTGTGTGGTCATAATTCAATCTGGCCCTCAAAGACGCGGGTCGCCGGACCCGTCATGTATAGCGGTTGTCCGATGCCGGCCCAGCTTATCACAAGATCGCCACCTGTCAGGCTGACGCGGACCTCAGTATCGAGGTCACCTTGAATTTGTCCAACGACAACTGCCGCGCAAGCGCCCGATCCGCAGGCCGCTGTCTCACCCGCGCCGCGTTCGTACACACGCAGACGGATGTGATCACGCGCGACAATCTGCATGAAACCGACATTGACGCGCTTGGGGAAACGCACGTGTCGTTCTATCAATGGCCCCAGTGTTGCGACCGGCGCAGTAGCAACATCGGCGACTGTCAGCACCGCATGCGGATTGCCCATCGACACCGCACCGATCTCGACACTTTCACTATTGATATTGAGTACATAGTGCACCACCTGTGCAGGCGCATCGAACGGAATCTCTTCTGGCAACAGGCGCGGCACGCCCATGTTCACCCTGACCTGACCGTCGTCAAGCAGTACCAGCTCCATGCGACCGCTGGCGGTCTCCACCTGTATGCGTGTTTTGGTGGTCAGACCTTCCTCGAACACATAACGCGCGAAGCAACGCGCGCCATTGCCGCATTGCTCCACCTCGCCGCCATCAGCATTGAAGATGCGATAACGGAAATCAACGTCGCGACTGGTCGGCTTTTCAACCAGCAGGATTTGATCGCAGCCGACACCATGGCGTCGGTCCGCGATATAGCGCGCCTGTTCCGGCGTGAGCACAATCGGTTGGCGTACGCCGTCGATGATAACGAAGTCGTTGCCCAGTCCGTGCATTTTGGTGAATTTGATTGGCATAGTACCCAGTCTGCCTGAAACTCACTGCGTGGCAAAGCCCGATCATCACCGCAGCATGAGATAGTCCCGATACACACACCGGTTCATTATCACCTCAATGCCGGCCGCCTGGGCGCGTAACGCCTCGGCTTCATTGATAACGCCATCCTGCAACCACAGTCGTGGCAGCTTAAGTGCGATGCAAGCATCGACAATCGGCGCTATCTCTTTGGGATTGCGGAACACGTTCACCAGGTCGACAGGTTCTGGCAACGCGTATAGATCAGGATAGGCCGTTTCACCCAATACGCTTTCCACCGCTGGCCGTACCGGGATGATGCGGTAGCCAAACCCCTGCATCGCCTGGGATACCTGATAGCTTGGCCGATTCTGTCGTGGCGACAAGCCAACGACGGCGATGATTTTGATTTCTGCAAGCAGCGCGCGAAGGCGTTCATGCGAAGGGTTGCTGAAAGTGCTCATCGGGCATGGCCATGGATGGTGACATGCCGATCACCCAATGCGCTGACGGTCAGCCAGTCGATGCCGGTTGCACGCAACTGCGTTTGGATTTCGTCGACGCGGTAAGCGGCCAACAACGAGTGATGAAAGTCGTGGCGCAGAATGTCAGGTTCGTTTTGCGCATAGAGTTCAACCAGTGCTTTAGCAGCCTGTTCAGTATCCGGTCGACGCAGGTCCATGACAAACACCGGCGCGCCCGGCGCGGCGTATTGCAGTACCGCATGCCACAACACCTGTGGTTCGTTTAAGTGATGCAGCAAGCTGTTGGAGATGACAGCGTCGTAGTGTGCGTGCGGTAATGTTGCACCCGGCAAATAACCTTCAATGAGTTGTACACGGCCTGATAGTTGGGCGTTATGCAGATCATCGCGACCAATGTTCAGCATGGCGGCTGCGCCGTCGATACCGTGGATGTGTGATTGTGGAAAAGCGCGTGCGAAGCGCTGGCAGATATCGCCCGGCCCACAGCCGAGATCGAGCACATGGCCCTGCCCCGTCCAGCGTGGAAAATAGCTGCGAAATTGTTCGATGAATCTATTGTGGGGTTCGGCAAAATCCGCGCGTGCATAGGCGAGCGCCTGCGCGGGATCATTCATCAGTTCGGGTTCGGGGATGCGGTCCATGGTGTTTACTTTACAGTGGGGTGATTTGAACCGCCAAGACGCCAAGGGCGCCAAGACTTTTGAACCGCCAAGAACGCCAAGTATGATTAGGATGATGGTCTTGCGGATACGTTAGCTGTGCGAGTAACACGGGGCGGTGGCGAGTACTGTGAATAACTTAAGGAACCTCTGATTAATTCGCTGAAGCGGCATCTGCCGCGTTGCAGCCGGGCTCAAAATACTCATTTACGCCGTGTAAACTCCGTTTTTTCGCCCGTCTGCGCCTTGCATCCGCTCGCTTGATCAAATTAATCAGAGGTTCCTTAATCAGACTTTCTTGGCGATCTTGGCGATCTTGGCGTACTTGGCGGTTCAAAAATGTTTTAGGGTAAAACCCGTTCACCCTGCCAAAGACTTTCCAACGTCTCACGGTCGCGCACGATATAGATCTCAGCGCCGTCGATCATGACTTCGGCGGCACGCGGGCGTGAGTTGTAGTTGGAGCTCATGGAAAAACCATAGGCGCCGGCGGAACGCACGGCGAGTAGATCGCCGGGTTCCAGCGCGAGTTCGCGATCCTTACCGAGGAAGTCGCCGGTTTCACACACCGGGCCGACCAGGTCGTAGACACGCGGTGTCTTGTCCAGGCGCGGTTCGACCGGAATGATCGCCTGCCAGGCACCATACAGCGCCGGGCGCAGCAGATCGTTCATGGCCGCGTCGATGATGGCGAAGTCTTTGTGATCGGTGTGCTTAAGGTATTCGACGCGTGTGAGCAGCACACCGGCGTTGCCGACGATGGCGCGACCGGGTTCGAGCAGGATTTCAACTTGGTTATCACCGAGCGCCGCGAGCAGCGGTGCAACATAGTCGGCTGGTTCAGGCGGCTGCTCATCGCGGTAGCGAATACCAAGGCCGCCGCCAAGGTCGAGGTGCTTGATCGCGATGCCGCGCGCCACGAGTCGCTCGATGAGGCTGAGCACGCGGGCCAGTGCATCGACAAAGGGCGTGACCTGGGTGAGCTGCGAACCGATGTGGCAATCGATACCTACTACATTGAGATGCGGTAATTCGGCGGCGCGCGCGTACACCTGTTCGGCAATCTTGATATCAATACCGAACTTGTTTTCCTTAAGGCCCGTGGAGATGTACGGATGGGTGCCGGCGTCCACGTCGGGATTCACGCGCAGCGACACCGGTGCGTGCACGCCCATTTCCCCAGCTACGCTATTCAAGCGGTCAAGCTCAGCGTCGGATTCAACATTGAAACAACGGATACCGACGTCCAGTGCGCGGCGCATTTCGGCGGTAGTTTTACCCACGCCAGAGAAGACGATCTTGCCCGGTTCACCGCCGGCCTTGAGCACACGTTCGAGCTCGCCGATTGAGACGATGTCAAAGCCGGAGCCTAATCGGGCCAGTACATTCAGCAGCCCCAGGTTTGAGTTGGCCTTGACCGCGTAGCAGATCAGGTGCGGGCGATCACCAAGCGCGTTGTCGAAGGCGCGCCAGTGGCGTTCCAGGGTGGCGCGTGAATAGACATAGGTCGGCGTGCCGCAGCGCTCGGCGATAGCGGCAAGCGGTACGTCCTCGGCATAGAGCTGGCCGTCGTGGTAGTCAAAGTAATCCATGCGAATTATTTCTGGTTGTCGGCGCGGTCGGGCAGATACAGATCGCCCTTCTGACCACAGCCACTGGTCAACAGTGTGCCGGCGGCCAGTAGGCTAGTCAGGAGCAGCAGGGTCAGTCGAAGTCGAGGCATTGGTGAGGTCGCCGGTCGGTGGGATTGCTGCGGGACATTAGCGCAAAGCGGCTGGAGACGCAAAGCGAGAAATGCATGTTAATCAGTATCACGCTGGCGATGTGGCCGCAGTCTCCGGTAGGATGCCGGCATGCAGACACCCACACTGGAAAGACTGATCATCGAACCACCCTGCCCGGTCACGGCCAGCATCATTTGGTTGCATGGCCTGGGCGCAGATGGCCACGACTTTGAGCCACTGGTGCCGGAGCTGGGTCTGCTTGGGCGCGGGGTCCGATTTATTCTGCCGCACGCCCCGGAGCTACCGGTGACGGTGAACGGTGGTTATGTGATGCCCGCCTGGTACGACATCCGTTGGCCAGATCTGCGCCGCGATGCCGACGAAGCAGGGATTCGCGCCTCAGTGGCTACTGTGGGTGAGTTGATTCAGGCTGAGCTTGATCAAGGTGTGGCGCCGGAGCGAATTGTGCTCGCCGGCTTTTCGCAGGGTGGTGCCATTGTGTTGCACGCCGGGCTGACCTATCCGCGGCGATTGGGTGGGATATTAGCGTTATCGACTTACCTCGCCCTGCCGCAGGCGGTCGCCGCGGAATTGCACGCGGCGAATCGTGCCACGCCGATCCTTATGGGCCATGGCACCGACGACCCCATCGCACCCTTCGCCGTGGCGCAGGCCTCCCGTGAACAATTGGCAGCATTGGGCTGCCCGGTTGAACTACATGCTTACCATATGCAGCACAGTGTTTGTCCGGATGAAATTGTCGATATTCGCACATGGCTCAGCGCGATTCTTTGCTGAATTGATCAGACCTTCCTTGACAACCTGGCCATTGGTTGTGCCCGCACGTTGATATACGTCAACGACAGAAAACACTATCCCCCGGATACTGAAATCAGATTTCTGACGTGGCGGAATACCTTGGCGTGAAAACCTTATTCACAAGCATGTTGATGCTAGTACTCGCTGCAATAGCCAGCATGTCCAGTGCAGCTGACCCCAGCGGCGCGCAACTTTATGGTCAGCATTGTGCCGTCTGTCATGGTGAAAAAGGTATTGGTGGGGTTGGTGTGCCGTTAGCCCTGTCGGGCTTTCAGGCCAGCGTGGACAACAGGTATATCCGCGAGACCATCCGGCTAGGGCGCCCCGGTCGGGTTATGCCGGCCTTCACGCGCCTGAGTGATGGCGAGATCGATGCCATCGTCGGGCACATCCGCAGTTGGCAGAAAGACGCGGCACCGACCTTTACTACCCAATTGGTTAATGGTGATGTCAAAAAAGGCGCCATGCTGTTTGCGCAACATTGTGCGTCCTGTCACGGCGATCAGGGCCAGGGTGGGCATGGCACGGGTGTAACCTTCTCGCGGCCACGCGATCTGCCGATTATCGCCCCCGCACTGAACAACCCGGGTTTTCTCGCTGCCGCAAATGACAGCATGATCAAGGCTACGCTGATGAAAGGCCGCGCGGGAACACCGATGGTGTCATTTCTCGAACAGGGTCTTAGCGAACAGGACATCAACGATGTGGTGAGCTTTGTGCGCAGTTTCGCAGCGACGGCTGCGTCACAGGCCGCAGCGGTTGAGCCAGAACCTGCCATGTTGGTGATGGAGTCACCCTATAGCATGGAAGAGACTGTCGCCGCCCTTAAGCGCGCTGTGATCGGCAAAAACTTTCGGCTGATCCGCGATCAGAATCTCGAAGATGGTTTGTTTCCGCCAGAAGAACAGAATTCAAAACAGTTGATCGTCTATTTCTGTAATTTCAAATTTCTCTATGATGCACTTGCGCTGGACCCGCGCGTTGGTCTGTTCCTGCCGTGCCGCGTCACTGTGGTTGAGCAGGACGGCAAGGTGCTGGTCATGACCATCAATCCCAAGCGTTTGAGCCATTTGTTCAACAACGCCGAATTGGAACGCGCCTGTGATGAGATGTTCCAGGTATACTCCGACATACTCGAAGAGGCAACACTATGAAAGGGTTGTTGTTGGTGTTGTTGCTGTGCGCGTTATCTGTTGCAAGCTATGCTGAAGATCTGCTGATGGTGCGCTCACGCGCGCCATTCGAGGAAAGTATGTTGGTATTGCAGCAGGCGATCAGCGAACAGGGCTATGTATTGTCGCGGGTGCAGCGCGTAGATATCGGCTTGTCCGAGTTCGGCTACAAGACCGACAAGTACCGAGTGGTGTTTTTTGGTAAGCCGGATGAAGTCAGAGATCTGAGTGCGCGTTATCCGGAGATGATCCCTTATCTGCCACTGCAGATCGCAATCTTTGCCGAGGCCGATGAGACTCTGCTGGCCGCGGCCAATCCACTGCAATTGAGTGAAGCCTACGCCAATCCAGAATTGGACAAATATTTCGCTCGCTGGGAGCAGGATATGCGGGTGATTCTGGATAAGGCGCGGATGGCGGAATAGTTGTTACAAATTCGCCAACGCCTGATTAAGCCGCGCTTCAATACGTTTCTTGTAATTCAAAAAATGCACCGTTTGTAAACCTTGCGCAGCATCCGCGCCGAGCAGGCTGCGCGCGAGATCAATGTCGGTAATATAAATCGGATAAGTCTGTCCGCTGCTACGCTGGCTGAGCACATAGCGCGCGACCTCATGGAACAACTTATCACCGAATTCCAGTGTGGAAAATTCCTGCTCATTGCAATACATAGTGAGCACAGTGCGATTTTCTTCCAATACATCGCCGATCACCTGAACACCGAAGTAGGTGCGCGATTGCCGGAACGGGTTGACGTTCTGGCGATCTAGCCGTGGTTTCGAATTCGGGCGCTGGATAATCTGGTAGTACTCAATTTCGTTGATGTCCAGATCACCACCGTGTTCGCGCGCCAGGAAATCGCGGCGGTATTGCACCTTTTCCAGGAAGCGCTGGAACTGCGTCAGCAGGGTAAGGTTGTCGTGGAAAGCAACCTGCTGATGGAATAACGAACCGCGCTCATCCAACACATAGACCTGTGCCTGATCGCCATTGACCAGATAGAACATCTGAACACAGCCAGCGCGATTGACTTCGAAGATGACCGGCAGCGGGGTGTCCGCCAGACTTTGCAGATCGGTGCGGATCGCGCTGAAGCCATCCTGTTGTGTGCCGAGATGCGCGAGCAGGGCCGGCATGCCGGAGAATTTCTGATAACGCGGGACGTCGTTTTCTGGTTGCAGTACAAAATATTGATGGCCGACTTGCACGATATATCGACCGAGCACGCCACCCTCGCCGCCATAATACCAACTGATGACATCGCGGATCACGGTTTCGACACGGTGCGCGATGGGTGCGCCGCGGGTCGATGAAAAACTGAAACAGGCCACCTGTACCGGTATATGGTCTGATGATATGGGCGACCAGGCCAGATAATCACACAGCGCATCCAGCAAGGCGGTCTCACCGGCATAGCGGAAGGTGAGCACTTCCTGCCAAGTGGTCACGGCAATGAGTTCGAAAGTGATGGCGAGATTTTCCCAGCGACCACCGTAACTCAAGGCGTCGGTCCGACTACTCACCAATTGCATGCCTTCGCGTGTCAAACCTGACATCGGATCGACGCCTAGATTGATGAACATGGCGGACTGGCGCACACGCGCCGGCTGCGCAAGTTCCTCCATCTCAGATTCCTGTATGCGGCCGTCCGGGTTGAGCTGCTGCAGGCAATCAATCACCGAGCGCAATTCCCAACTACTCAGATCGCAATCATCCGGATGCAGACTGATCATGCTGCTGAACGGGTTGACGAGTTTGTTGAAATGACACCAGGCTAAAATTTCAATCAGACTATGCGCACGTTTGAGTGCGCGTTCACCTTGCGTCTCACCGACCCGCACATCGCCGCGATACAGTACCCATCCACTTTCAAGGCCGCGTATCTGATGCAGCGATAAGCGTTCTTCGATCAGGTCTTCGGAAATGCCGGGGTTGATGATGTCGATCTTGCCGGCCTTGCGTTCAAAGGCAGCATACAGGCGCCGCCCGAGAAGATTCAGTTCGGCAGGATCAATGGCGTGGCTGTCGGCATGATTGCGCGCGAAATCTGATAGCGAGCTGTAGCTCTGAGTGAGCGCTTCGACCAATGCCTGACGCTCTTCGATTACGCGATGGATTTTCCACGTCGAGCGCGCGTCCAATAACATCAGATGCGCATCCGACCAGTTCCATTCTGTCACCAGCGCACGCATGACTTCACGACGCCAAGTGATATTGCCTGCACGGTCTGGTCGGCCCATGCGCTCGTTGACCTTGAAATAGAAACAGCGCCGTGCCAGCTCAAGGCGTTCGTACTCGCCAAGTTCCAGCAGGTACTCTTCCACGCGCGTACACATCTGCACATAGGGGTCCAGATCATCGAGGTTACTGTCGCCTGACCAAACCGTGGCCTTGTAACGCAGACTCAACAGTTCTGTATCGGGGAATTCAGAAGCGTAGGCCTCCATGAGCAGGATTTTTAGAACGGATTTGTAAGGCGACGACACGGCCTTGTAGAGCTGCCAGAGCGCGGCACCAAAAAACTCACCGGCCGGCATGCGCGTGATACCGCCAAAATCTACCGTGTCGTTAGGGCCGACAAAGCGCTTGTGCTTGAGATCCTGTACGTATTCGTTGTAGTGCGCCTCGTATTCGGGCGGCACCAGCCACCAGATCGGATAGCGCCCCGCGACCAACAGGCCGGTACGATAGAACTCGTCGAGTAGTAGATGGTGTTGGGCCGTGCCGCTGCTTTCATGTGACAGTGATTGGGTTTCGCCGCGCCGAAATGCTTCATCATTCATGATGAAGAAATGCACCTCCAGGCCCAGCGAGGCGGCCCAGGATTCGATGCCTTCGGCCTTGCGAATTAACGTATGCTGATCATTCTCATCCATGTCCGGGCGAATACAGACCCAAAGGTCGAAGTCGCTGCTGTCGGAATAGGCAATGGTGCCACTGGAACCCATCAGGTACAGGGCGTGAATATCAAAACGACGCTGGGCACGGCGTTGGTAGCTGAAGCTCTTGGATAGGCGCCGGCCAGCTTCGATGCTGCGGTTGCTGGGGCTGTAATCGGCGATGCCGGCGGGTGTCTTGGTCGACAAGTAGCCGGGTAACATCGGGTGATTGATGTGGAACAGCAGCGGCAGTAGTTCAAAGAAGATCTTCTGCCGGTCGCGCAGACTTTGATAGACGCGTTTCAGGCGATCATTGTTGATGGCCATGAAACGACGCTTGACCGTGCGCAGGTCAAGACCATCGATGGCTACCTTGTCGTTAGAGGCAAACTTCATGCGGAACCCTCACCTCGGCGGATGCCGAGGTGTCACGGGATTTGAATCGACTCTGACTGTCGTGCGACGGCGTTTCAGAGGGCTACAGCTATGCGACCATCGCGTGTCGCGCGCACCTGATTAAGCGCCGTCTGGGCACGTCGCAAAAGCGTTATGCTGTTGTCGGTCTTCTGCCATCCCGCCACGCCATAGGCTGCCCAGTTGGGTTCACTGGATTGAAATTCGCTGGCCAGCCGTTCGTTGAGTTTCTCGGTCAGGCTGAGGGCATCATCACGGCTGGTTTCGGGTAGCACCAAAATGAATTCGTGATCCTCGCTGCAGCCGATAACATCAGCCCAGCGCAGCTGGTCTTTCAGAATTTGGCTGACACGCACCAAAAAATTCGGTTCGGCACCGGCGCCGTAGACATCCATGAGTATCAACGCGAGCTGGCTGTTGTAGCGTCGACTGCGCGAAACCTGGGGCTCCAGAGCCACCATCAAGCCACGGCGGTTGAGCAGGCCGGTGACGGGGTCGTGTAGTGTTTGTGCTGATAATTCGGTTTCCAGGCGATCATTCTCAACGCGCAGGTGTTCAGCTTCGGTTACGTCGTGCAGTAGGCGCGCGCGCACAGCGGTAGCACCCGCCGGCAGGCGCAAGTCCTGGGCATGCAGGTAACAGGGTTGCTGATCCGCATTCATGAAGGCGAAGGTATCGTTGCCGGCAAGCAGGCATTGTAGCGGGCTGCCGATCAGATCCGCGCTGGTGTGTCCTATCAGGTTACGGCCGCCGAGCAGCTTGTGCAGCGCAGCGTTGTTGGCAATGACCCGATTCTGCGCGTCGAACAGCACGACGGCATCGGGAATGCTGTCGATCAGTGACAGGGCTTGTTCGAGTTCGAGATTGTCCTTCATGAGTTCTCCTAACATCTTGCAGACGGGTCAGCCTGATGGGCTGACAGTGCGATCTGTATCACGTTTTATAGCGACTGCTGAAGGCGAGTCTTTAATACTGCAAATCGGCAGTATTGCGAGGCGTGGCAAGCAGTTAGGAGAATTCAGTGTGTCAGGTAAATGGCGGTTTCAGTCGTTCTCTCGGTACTCACTGGCCCGGCGTGCGTCACCGCGCACCCGTTCGACCGGAAAGCGGGATTCGTTGAGGGTTATTTTGTCGTTGGCCGCAGCGATCAGATCGACACCGAGCTTGTCTCCCAGGCGGATCAGGTAGATCAGGATGTCAGCCAGTTCGAGACGTACTTCAGCGTGCTTATCGGCTGTCAGAGATTGACTGGCAGCCTCAGTGAGCCATTGAAAATGTTCAACTAATTCAGCAGCTTCGGCAATAAGAGCCATAGAAAGATTTTTCGGTGAATGGAATTGATCCCAGTCGCGTGCCGCGGCGAACTGGGCAAGCCGGTGGCGCAGCTGTTCCAGGTTATCAGGGATTTCGGTCATCGGGCGTACCCTCAAAATTTGCCTGGTACTGTTTAGGAATGAAGGTATGCCTTCATAGTCCGCCGGGATGGTCGCTATAGATCCGAGGCGCTAAGGCAAAGCCACGTTTAGGACTAGCCCCTCCAGGAGTATTGCGAAGGATATGCTAGACCATAACCAACATATCACACTCACCGTGCTCGCTTTGAGCCTAGCATCGGCTAGTTTGCCTCTGACGGCAGCCGAGATTCGCGGCACTGTGAATGTGCAGCAGACAGGCCTATTCAGTGCAGGCAGTGATGGGTTGAAGAATTTTCCCGTCAGCGTGGCGTTATATCCCGCAGAAGGGCAGGTGTTACCGCGTCACACTGCGGAGCGGCATAAGATTTTGCTAAACAGCCAGATCCAACCCCTGTATCTGGCCATACCCCGTGGCGATAGCCTGACCTTTGAAAATCAGAGCAACGTCTACCACGAATTGTTTACACATTCGCATACCCAACCACTTGTCATCGGATTGGATCGCGAAGGTATGGGTCGCGAGAAATCGGTGACTCTTAATGACGTGGCGGATCTCCACTGGTTCTGCCGAATCCATGCCAAAAGCTATCTGCGCGTCGACGTCGTAGCTACCCCGTTGGTGCGGATGGTCCAAGCGGGTGAAAGTTTTGAATTCCGTGATCTACCAACCGGCAAATGGTTATTGCGCGTCGCGGCACCCGGCGCGGAAACCAAGACACTTGAGACGCAGGCCGTAACGGCACCGCCTCCGGTTCAGGTCCAGCTGACAGTTAAGGGCTTCAGTCAGGACGGCGTTGGTCTGACCTCGCCGCAGGCCGCTTCCATCGAACAACTGTTTCCGAATCAGCCGGGGTTGTGAGCGTATGAACATCGGCCAAAAAAATGCGCTGTTCGTTACCACCCTGGTGCTGATGGTGCTGTGTGGTGTAACCCTGTCCGGGTATTATCTAGTTCGTGCTCATGTGCATGCCGAGATCGACCGCGACTTGGCGCGTGCGCAGCATGTGTTTGTCGAAGCCCAGAAGCACGCCATGGAAAACATGGTTACCACCGCCCGCGGTATGAGTCGTGAACCTAGTCTACTTGCTGCCGCATTAACCGGCGATGCAGAGACAGTGCGTGGCATGCTGGAAGACTTGTATCCACGTCCGGGTATCGATCTGGTCGCCGTGTATCTGGGCACAGGTTCGGGACAAGCTATCGCTGAAGGCAGCAAACCGCATTTCACGTCACCGCAGGTACTCGCATCGGAACCCTTGCAACAGTTGTTACACCAAGTTAGCAGTGGTGCGACGGTCGCGTATGGCAACGCGCTGGTGTTTGATACTTTCCTGCGTTTGGCCGCGATCCCGATTCGAAGCCCGTTGGGTG
The DNA here is from genome assembly GCA_041739295.1 of Thiohalobacterales bacterium. Lineage (GTDB taxonomy): Bacteria > Pseudomonadota > Gammaproteobacteria > Thiohalobacterales > Thiohalobacteraceae > JAHJQQ01. The sequence goes on from JBGSOE010000441.1 coordinate 16,675, forward strand.
GCGCGATCGGTGTGATGGTTACCGGGCAGGAAATCAATCAAGCCTCAATCAATGAGCTTAAGGAATTGGTACGCGCCGAGGTGGCACTGTTTTCCGGTAACGTGCTGCTGGGCAGTAGTTTGCCCAGTGGCATGGATTTGCAACAGCTGGATTACAGTGGCAATGACCGTACGCCATTGAATTTCATGGCTGGGGCCGAAACCTACATCGGTCATGCTTATCCGGTGTTCGGCGCCGATACGACGACTAAGGTTGCGCATGTGCTCCTGGCGCATTCCAGTGACAACTACTGGACGCCATACAAGCGACTTGGTAATAGCGCGTTGATAATCTCTACGCTGATTCTCCTGATTGCACTACTGGTCGGCATTACCGTCAGTCGCATCACATTGACGCGACCGATTATGGCGCTGGCGGAGGCAACCCGGCATATCGCGTCGGGTGATCTAACATATCAGGTGCGTATCCGTCGCCGCGATGAGCTGGGCCAGTTGGCAAACTCATTCAATAGCATGCTTGCCGATCTCAGTGCCTCGCAGGTGGAGCTCGAACGTAACCGTCAGCGTTTCCATGATTTCGCAGAAAGTTCGTCAGACTGGTTGTGGGAGACCGACCATCACGGGCGCTTTGTGTATGTCTCGTCCGGTGTAACCGATACCCTGCAGATGACAGCCGAGGAATTCATTGGTCGTACCCTGGCACAGGTATTCCCGCGCGATGACTTGAGCGAGGTCATGACACGTCTGCAATGCACAGGTAGCAAATGTTATCCCTTCAAGGAAGTTGAGTGCGGCATCAGCCTGGCAGATGGTTCGCGTCGCCATTTGCGCTTAAATGGTATGCCGATATCCGGTGATTCGCGGGTGCTCGGTTACCGCGGGACGACGCGTGATGTTTCCAAATCTGTTATGGATGAGGAGCGTCTGGTTGTGCTGGCAAATCAAGATCAGCTCACTGGGCTTGGCAATCGGCGTCGCTTCCTTATCGATCTGGCGCATGAGATTCGGCATGCACAGTCGCGAAACCGCGGCGGTGTATTGATGCTGATCGATCTGGATCACCTCAAAATGGTCAACGACACAGCAGGTCATGCCGTGGGCGATGACCTGATCGTGACGATTGCGGGCTTGCTCAAGCGCATGTCACGCGATGAAGATCTGGTGGCGCGGGTCAGCGGTGACGAATTCGCTATCGCATTCCCTGATATGGATGAGCAGCAGGCGCGGGAGAAAGCGGCGGCAGTGCTGGAGGCGGTGGCCGAATGCCGGCCTGTACATCAGGGTCGGTCGCTCAATGTGTCGGCGAGTATCGGTTTGGTACTGTTCCCAGAACGCGGCGGTGATGCTGTTGAGCTGCTTGCCAAAGCGGATACCGCCATGTATGCGGCTAAGGATGCCGGCCGCAATCGTGCCAAATTCTATGTTGAGGGTGATACGTCGCGTGAACGCATGGGTACGCAGCTGGCATGGAAGGGGCGCATTGTAGAGGCGTTGGAAAACGATTTGTTCGAACTCGCCTTCCAGCCAATCGCATCACTGATCGATGGCAATGTGCATCATTACGAATGCCTGGTGCGCATGCGTGATCGCGATGGTGGTTGTCTCATGCCGGGGAATTTCATTCCGACGGCGGAACAGTTTGGTCTAATTGGTCAGGTAGACCGGACCATTCTCAGTAAGGCCTTACGTCATCTGGCCTCGCTGCCAGCGGATATGGCTAACATCGGTATGTCTATTAATCTGTCAGGTATGTCTGTGGGTGACGATGAAGTGTTGGCCTTGATTGAATCAGAATTGAAGCACACGGGTGTCGATCCCAAGCGCGTCACCTTTGAAGTCACTGAGACTGCCGCTTGCGAACAGATGGCCAAGGCCGCAGAATTTATTGCACGCGTGCGTCAGTTCGGTTGTCGTATCTCGTTAGACGATTTCGGCGTGGGCTTCTCGTCGTTCTCTTATCTGAAGAATCTCCGCGTCGATACACTCAAGATCGACGGTAGTTTCATACGTGACATCATTCGAAATCGCGAAGATCAATTATTCGTCAAGGCGCTGGTGGATGTCTCGCGTGGCATGGGTATTCACACCATCGCGGAATTTGTTGAGAACGCCGCAACAGTTGAAATGCTGCGACGCCTGGGTGTGGATTATGTTCAAGGCTACTACATTGGCCGACCCGGTAAGGTCATGACCAAGTTCACGCTCGGCCATACGGCTTCAACAGGTAACAGTCAAGCCGTCGCAGGTTAATTCTTCAAGACGACGGCGCTATCCGCGATTTGGCGCGCATAACCGCTGCGCGGACTTGCGCAGGTGCTGTGCCACCGAGATGATCGCGCGCCGCCACTGAGCCTTCCAGCGTCAACACCTCAAACACCTCCGCGCCGATTACCTTGGAGAAGGACTGTAATTCTTCCAGCGGCAGCTGTGACAGATCCTTGCCAAGTTCAACACCACGCCGCACTGCCTTGCCGACGATTTCATGCGAATCACGGAATGGGACGCCTTTGCGCACCAGATAATCGGCGAGATCGGTTGCGGTGGAAAAGCCTTCCAGCGCGGCTGCGCGCAGACGTTCACGTTTAGGTTGTACCGCCGGCATCATGTCGGCAAAGACGCGTAGCGAACCCTTCACGGTATCGACGGCATCGAACAGCGGTTCTTTATCTTCCTGATTGTCTTTGTTGTAGGCGAGCGGTTGGCCCTTCATCAGAGTCAGCAACGCGACCAAATGACCGTTGATGCGGCCAGTCTTGCCGCGCACCAGCTCAGGCACATCCGGATTTTTTTTCTGTGGCATGATCGACGAACCCGTGCAGAAGCGATCTGGTAGATCGATAAAACCAAACTGCGCCGAGGTCCACAGGATAAGCTCCTCGGAGAAGCGCGACAGATGCATCATCAGAATGGCTGCAAAGCTGCAGAATTCGATGGCGAAGTCGCGATCACTCACGGCATCCAGTGAATTCTCTGCCGGCATGTCGAAGCCGAGCAGTTCGGCGGTGTAGGCGCGATTGATCGGGTAGGTGGTTCCCGCCAGCGCTGCGGCACCCAGCGGCATGACATTCACGCGCTTGCGGCAGTCTTGCAGGCGCGCGTAATCGCGGTCCAGATTCTCGAACCAGGCCAGCATGTGGTGGCCGAAGGTGACCGGCATGGCAACCTGCAGATGCGTAAAGCCCGGCATGATGGTGCTGGCCTCGCGCTCAGCCAGTTCCAGCAGGCCGGCCTGCAGGCGGCGCAGCTCGGCGGCGATGAAGTCGATTTCATCACGTAGATACAGACGGATATCGGTCGCAACCTGATCATTACGTGAGCGCCCGGTGTGCAGTTTCTTGCCGGCGGCGCCGATACGGTCGGTGAGACGCGCCTCGATGTTCATATGCACATCTTCCAGCGCCACCGACCAGGCGAAGTTACCGCGCTCGATTTCCGCGCGGATGTCGTTCAGGCCATCAATGATGGCCGTGCAGTCGGCTTCACTCAGCACGCCGACCTTGGTCAGCATACGCGCATGGGCGATGGAGCCGGCGATATCATAGGCGTACAGGCGCTTGTCGAAGTGCACCGAGGCAGTGAAGGCCTGAACGAACGCGTCAGTGGATTCGGTGAAGCGGCCGCCCCCAGAGCTTGTTGCCGGTGTTGTCGCTGGACATGATGGATTCCGTATAGGCACAGTGCGAGGCGGACAAGTATAACCAATAACCGGGCATGGCCAACGCACCGCGGGTGCGGCCGCCCTGCTTGAGGATGGGCAAGGGAATGTCGAAACCGAAATCTATGAATGAGACAGCGCCGCGCTCGGCCCTGGCGGCGGGGCTGAGCGATAGCTTCTTCCTGCCGAATTTCTGCGCCATCCGCATGGTGTTTGCCGTGGTGGTGGTGGCGGAGCTGTTGGCTTTCATCCTGATCCTGGCCGCGCCTTGGACTGGTAATCAATGGGGCGAGCTGGGACTGGTCTCGCTGTTTGTGCAGTGGGTGGCCCTGGTCAGTGCCGCGGTCTTGTGTGGCTTGCGGCGCTGGTTGATACGCATGAGCAGTGTCGCTGCGTCTTTGGTGAGTTATCTCTCACTGCTGTTGATTACGGTTGTGCTCAGTGAAATTGCCTACCGTCTGGCCGGTACTGTGGATCAGTCCAGCCTGGACCACGCCGGTTTTCTGCTACGCAACCTGGCCATCAGCGCGCTGGTGAGTGGCATGGTGTTGCGCTACTTTTACGTGCGCCATCAGTGGGCCCAGCAGATACAGGCCGAGGCACAGGCGCGGGTGCAGGCCCTGCAAGCGCGCATCCGCCCGCATTTTCTGTTCAACAGCCTGAACACTATTGCGGCTCTGACCAGCAGTCGTCCTGAGCTGGCCGAAGAAGTGGTGCAGGATCTGGCCGAGTTGTTTCGGGTGACCATGCGTGATATGCGCGAACAGGTCACCTTGGAACAGGAGCTGAATTTTACCCGCAGCTATTTACGCATTGAAGCGCAGCGCCTCGGTGATCGTTTGCAGGTGGACTGGACGCTGAAGAACCTGCCGCTGCAGGCGCCCGTCCCACCACTGGTTCTGCAGCCGCTGGTCGAAAATGCCGTGTATCACGGCATTGAACCGCGCGCCGACGGTGGCCGGGTGCACATCCTCGTGACCTATAACAAAGGTATACTGCGTCTGGAAGTGCGCAATCCACTGCCGCCGCAGGTGGTGCGTCCGCACGGCAATGGTAACCATATGGCCTTGGACAATATCCGCGAACGTCTGCAACTCGCCTATGGACCCGAGGCGCGCTTGGAAATGGATCAGCGTGAGGGTTTGTATCGCGTGCGTGCAATGTTCCCCCTGTCTGATACAGGGGGTGCGTCCGAATGAAGGTGTTGCTGGTTGACGACGAAACCCTGGCCCGTGATCGTCTGCGACGCTTGCTCGCAGAGCTACCCGATTGTGAGTTGTGTGGCGAGGCGGCCGATGGCCGCACGGCACTGGAGCTGAGTGTACAGTTACAGCCAGACGTAGTGTTGATGGATATCCGCATGCCCGGCATGGACGGGTTGGAGGCAGCGCGTCACCTGGCCGGTTTACCCGATCCGCCTGCGGTGATCTTCACTACCGCCTTTGGCGATCATGCCTTGGAGGCCTTCGAGGCCTGTGCCGTCGACTATTTATTGAAGCCGATTCGTGGCGAGCGGCTTGCCGCAGCGCTGGGTAATGCGCGACGTCTGACCCGTGCTCAGGCTACCCAGTTGGATCTGGACACCGGCGGGGTACGTAATCACATCTGCATCCGCGTGCGTGGCAATCTACAGCTCATTCCGGTCTCAGATATCCGCTTTTTCCGAGCCGACAATAAATATGTCACGGTGCGCACTGGGGATGCCGAATATCTGATTGAAGAACCACTCAAGGCGCTGGAAGACGAATTCACCGACCGTTTTCTGCGTATTCACCGCAATGCCCTGGTCGCCGCGGATTTCGTGATTGGTTTGGAGAAGAACGCGGAAGGCCAATGTCTGGTCGTGCTGGCGGGGATCGATGAGCGTTTGGAAGTCAGTCGCCGGCACCAGCCGGACGTACGGGCGCGAATATCGACCTGAAAATAGGGGCGGAGACGAATTATGTACTGCCTGTGGTAACGGCACCGCTGTGGCGGTGGAATTCGTCTTACCCGAATGGCACTTAACTTAAGCCCAAATCCAATAAAGATGGCCACGGAACCCACGGAAGAGCACGGAAATAACCATAGAAAAAGGCCTTTTTCAGTGTACTTCCGTGGATTCCGTGGCTAGATGTATGACGCTGCCAGGTCATCTGAGAGGCTTAAGTAAGGACCATTCGTCTCCGGCCCCTATTTTCGAACCCGGCGCAGTGCCATATCGATGTTGTCATCCAGATAGCCGCCGTAGAATTCCGGGGTATTGATGCCGACCATGCGTTCGGCAAGTTCACGCCCCATGCTATCCAGGAACAACAGGGTCGGGTACACACGAACGTGGTAACGACCGGCGAGCTGGTCGGTGTCCAGGGCTGTGCCATCAAAATCGATCAGACGCTGTCCAGCATCGACAATCACCTTGCGGATCAGGATCTTGTCCTGATAGTGGCCACTGATGAGCATGGGCTTGAGGAAGTCCTCCTCCAGCAATAGGCAGTAATCGCAGCTATCGGCAGTGAACGACAGCAGGATCGGTAACTTGTGTGTCTGGGCGAGTTGCGCGTCGGCGGCGAGGTCGCGGCTCTGTTCCACCTGTGGTGCTATCCCCGGGTCAGCATCGGCCCACAGCGGCATCGCCAAGGCAAATGCCAAGATCTTGAGATACTTGGGCTTGCAACCAACTTCGCGCACTCGTTATCCTCCCAGCCTGCGTCCACTGTGTCGACGCGACCGACCCACCTTATACGCCACTGTGTAATCTGAGCCTACAGACTATCAATCATGCCGCAAAGTGTAATACGAATCGCCACCCGTAAAAGCGCCCTCGCCCTCTGGCAGGCCGAACATGTCCGTCAGGGCCTACAGCTGCACCATCCCGGTCTCCAGGTCGAACTGGTGACCATGACCACTCGCGGTGATCAGATCCTCGACAGCCCGCTCGCGAAAGTCGGTGGCAAGGGGCTGTTCGTCAAGGAGCTCGAGCAGGCCTTGTTGGAGGGACGGGCGGATATCGCGGTGCATTCCATGAAGGATGTCCCGGTGGATCTGCCGGAGGGCCTGGAGCTGGCGGTGATTCTGGAACGTGAAGATCCGCGCGATGCCTTTGTCTCTAATCAGTACGCGACACTGGACGATCTGCCGCAGGGCGCCCGCGTCGGTACCTCCAGCCTGCGTCGCCAGTGTCAGCTGTACGCGCTGCGGCCAGACCTAGCCATCGGTGATTTGCGCGGCAATGTGAATACCCGCCTGGATAAGCTCGATCGTGGTGATTACGACGCCATTATCCTGGCTTGTGCCGGTCTCAAGCGGCTGGGTTTCGGCGAGCGCATCCGCCAGGAACTGGGTCCCGAGATCATCCTGCCGGCGATCGGCCAGGGTGCGATAGGGATCGAATGCCGGGTCGGTGATACGGCTGTCCACGATGCCATTCGGCCACTAGGGCATGCCAAGACCCACGATCGGTTACGTGCTGAACGCTCGCTCAACCTGCATCTGAGCGGTGGCTGTCAGGTGCCGATCGCCGGTTATGCCGAGATCGATCACGGCGTGGTGGTGTTGCGCGGATTGGTGGGGCGTCCGGATGGTAGCCAGCTGATTACGGGTGTGATCAGTGGTCGGCCTGAAAACGGTGATGAACTCGGCCAGGTGCTTGCCGAAGATCTGCTCGGGCGCGGTGCGGATGTCATCCTCCGCGAGCTGTACGAAGAGCTTTGATCCACAATGGCGCCTGCGGCTGATGGCGGCGTTTCCCAAATGGCGCTGACCGGGCGCGGCATTCTGGTGACCCGCCCCGCGCATCAGGCGGAACCGTTATGTCAGCTGCTGGAAGCTGCCGGTGCACGCGTACTGCGTTTTCCGGTATTGGCGATTGAGCCAGCGCAGGATAGACAGACAGTACAGTCGCAATTGGCACGCTTGACCGATTACGATACGGCAATCTTTATCAGTGCGAATGCCGTCGAGCAGACCATGGCACTGCTGCCGCCACAGTCCTGGCCAGCGCACTTGAAGGTCGCTGCGATCGGCAGTGCAACGACACGTGCGCTGGCGTTGCATGGTGTGTCGGTGGCCAGCAGCCCGACAGTGGGCTTCACTAGTGAGGCGTTGCTGGCCTTAGCCGAATTTCAGCAGGTACGTGGCCAGCGCATCCTGATACTGCGTGGCGAAGGTGGGCGTGAGCATTTGCGCGATATCCTAATATCGCGTGGCGCACAGGTGGAATATATCGAAGTCTATCGCCGCGTGCGGGCGGACAGCGACCCCCTGCCGCTGCTGACACAGTGGCAGGCCGGCGCAATTGATGCGGTGCTGCTGACCAGCACTGAAAGTTTGAACCAGCTACACGCGATCATTGGTACACTCGGGCAGCAGTTATTATGTACCACCTGTCTAGTGGTGGCCAATGTGCGTATCCGCGAGCTGGCACAGTCGTTGGGCCATGCGGGACCAGTTGTTATCGCCGCCGATGCGACAGACGCCGCAATGCTAGACGCGCTACGCCGTCATTATTCCTAGAACGGCGCGCAACACTGGAATGAATCATGAACCAAGATAAAAATGCAGCCAACACACCCGAGGCCACACCAGCAGAGTTGACTGTTGTGGCGGATAAACAGGCAAGCACATCAGCGTCCCCGCCCGACGTACGTCGAAATCTGGCGCAACCGCTGGCGGTCGCGGCTTTGCTGGTTGCGGTGGGCTTAGTAGTCGGTGGTTATTTCATCTGGCACGAAGTACAGCGCCTCGGTAGCTGGCAAGAGGAGGTGCTGGGCCAGATCGACAGTCGCAGTCAGGGACTTGATCAACGCCTGCAAAGTTTCAAAGACCGCATGGACAGCGATGTGGCCGCAACCGAACGCGCACGCCGCAGTCTCGAAGAAGAACAGCGTCAACTTGCTAATGCGCAGCAGGGCTTAGAAGAATCGATTGGTGTACTGCGCGCTCAGCTTGGCAACAGCCGCAACGATTGGATGTTGGCTGAGGTGCAGTATCTGCTGCAGGTCGCTAATCAACGTATTCAATTGGAACGCGATGTGCTCACTACCCGCGCCGCACTGTCCAGCGCGGATCGACGTCTGCAGACACTGGCCGATCCGGGCTTCAATGGCGTGCGCGAACAGATTGCTCGCGAGCTAGTCGAGCTGGATGTGGTGGCGCTGCCGGATCTGGCGGGCATTGCATTGACGCTTGATACGCTGGCGGGCCAGGTGAATCAGCTGCCGCTCAAGGATGCGCAGGTCCATCACCAAGGCAGTGCGCAGGCTGCATCAACCACCACCGAACCCACCGTGACCGATTGGACGCGTTTGCCACGATTAATCTGGCAGGAGTTGCGCCAATTAGTGGTAGTACGGCGCAACGACACACCGGTCGGTCCGCTATTAGCGCCCGAACAGCAATTTTTCCTCTACGAAAATCTGCGCCTGCAATTGAACAGCGCGCGTCTGGCCGCGCTGCAGGGTGAAACGGAAAGTTATCGCGCCAGCCTCAAGACCGCGCAGGCCTGGTTGGGCGATTATTTTGATGTCGACGCGCCACAGATTGCCGCGGCGCGTAGCGAACTCGAACGTCTTGCGGGCATCGATATGCGCCCGCCACTGCCAGACATCAGCACCTCGCTGCGCTTATTGCGGCAGCAGATGCATCTGGCCGATCTGGATTCGCCCGCCAAGCCTACGGCGGTAAATGGAGCTGCACCATGAGGTTCCTGGCGACGCTGTTAATCAGCCTGATTGCAGCGGTAACGCTGGGAGTGGTGCTGGTGAAAGAGCCGGGTTATGTGTTGATCGGCTATGGCGAATGGACGTTAGAGACCACCGTGTCGCTGCTGTTGTTTACCTTGCTGCTGGGATTTGCTGGACTGTATCTGCTGCTGCGTTTCTTTGCCGGTTTGCGCCGTGCCCCGCAACGGTTGCAGCTTTGGGAGCAGCGCCGTAAAGCACTGCGCGCGCGTAACAATCTTAATCGTGGTCTGATTGAACTCGCCGAAGGCGACTGGGCTGCGGCCGAGAAACGTCTGCTCAAGCACGCGGGTGAAAGTGAAACGCCGCTACTCAATCATCTGGCGGCGGCGCGCGCTGCACAGCAGCAGGGCGCCCATGAACGCCGCGATCATTATCTGCGGTTGGCGCATCAGGGCATGCCCGACGCCGATATCGCCGTGGGTCTGACTCAAGCCGAACTGCAGATTGCACATCGGCAGATGGAGCAGGCGCTCGCCACCCTCACCCATTTGCGCACCCTGGCACCCCGCCACGCTTATGTGTTGAAAATGCTGATGCGACTCTATGAGCAGTTGCAGGATTGGGAGCATCTGCGCGATTTATTGCCCGAACTGCGCAAGCGCGGTGTACTGGAAGATGTGGCTGCTGATAAATTGGAAGTGCGGCTGCACTGTGAGCTGCTGGCCCAAGCCGCACGTGGCCGCGATGCAGAAATGCTGCGCGATGCCTGGAATCGCGTACCGCGCCGCTTGTTGCAAAACGCGGATCTGGTGTTTACCTACGCGACTCAGTTGCATGCATTAGGCGATGACATCGCCGCCGAAGACCTGCTGCGTGCAACGTTGAAAAAGGAATGGGATGAGCGTTTGGTTGATTTGTACGGAAGGTTGCATGGCGATCTTAACCGGCAACTCAATAACGGAGAAGAGTGGCTGCGCAGCCATGACCGCAATCCGATACTGCTGCTGGCACTGGGGCGTTTGGCGATGCGCAGTAGTCTCTGGGGCAAGGCCCGTGGCTACCTGGAGGCGAGCATTGGTGTCGCGCCGACCGTTGAAAGTTACCAGCTGTTGGGCGCGTTGGCCGAACAACTCAACGATACAGGGTTGGCGACACAGTGTTACCGGCAAGGGATGTTGATGGCGACCGGTGCCAAGGCGTTGGTGGTTGCTGCTGCGAATGCTGACACTGATAGCGAGGATCTGCCGCGCCTGGTCGAGGCGCGCTCAATCTGACTTTGTTGTTTTATCGCGGATGTCGGCACCAAATTCAAAGGCGTCCGAGAACATCTGCTCGACCGGTATCCCCAGCTTCAGGAATTGTTCGCGGCCGGCATCGCACATTGCCGGCGGGCCACTCATGTAGACATCGAAGTCGTGCAGGTTTGGATAGGTGCGTGCTACCGCATCCAAGACCAGGCCGGTTTCGCCGGACCACTGATCGTCGACCTCGGGTTCCGACAGCACCGGGGTATAGCGAAAGTTCGGATGCTCGGCGAGCCAGCCCTGGATAAGCTCCTGCATATATAGATCACGTTTGGCGCGCACGCCCCAGAACAGGTGCAACGGGTGGTCGGAGCCAATGTGGAAGGCGTGCTCGAGCATGCTTTTGAGTGGCGCAAACCCGGTGCCACCGCCAAGCAGAATGACCGGCCGCGGTGATTCGTCGCGCAGGTAGTAGGAACCCAGAGGACCTTCCAGGCGCAGCATCGATTTCGGCTTCATCTCTTCGAAGACGTAATGCGTGAACTCGCCGCCGGGGATCAGGCGGATGTGCAGCTCGATATAGGCGTCATCGTGAGGAGGATTGGCGATGGAAAAGCCGCGGCGGCGACCGTCTTTGAGCAGGATTTCCAGATACTGTCCGGCCAGAAACTGCAGGCGCTCGCTAGCCGGCAGTTTGAGGCGCAACCGCATGATGTCGTGGGTGAGCGGCTGGATGTCTTCAACACGCGCCGGTAGATTTTTGATTTCGACATCGGCAGCTGCGCTGATTTCGCGGGTTTCCAACGCAAGATCCGTTAGCGGGTAGGCCTGGCAGACGAGTATCTTGCCGGCCTGGATATCGCTTTGCTCCAGCGCCGGGGGCGGCGTATCGCCGTCATAACGGATGCGCCCCGCCAGCAGCTTGGCCATGCAACTACCACAGGCGCCACTGCGGCAGCCATAGGGCAATACCAAGCCCTGGCGCAGCGCGGCGGTGAGGACGGATTCACCGGTTTCGACACTGAAACTGCGGCCACTGGGTTTTAAATGAACCTGAAACGACATGATCTGGATGCGTGGGCCTGGCTAAGGGGCCGGCGATTGTCGCTTATTTGAACTAGGAGATAAACCGGTGAAGCCTGTGCTAATCATTGGCTGCGGTTATGTGGGGCAGCGTCTGGCGCGTGTTTTATGCCGCGATGGCTGTGCGGTGACGGGGGTGATTCGCAGTGGCGAATCCGCGGCAGCTGTGCGTGATCTTGGCGCCACTGCGGTGCAAGTTGACCTGGACACCGAGTCCGTACTGCCGGAACTGCCTACAACGAATACAGAGTTGTTCTATTTCGCGCCACCGCCTGGCACGGGTGCAACTGATCCGCGTCTACGTAGTGTTCTGACAGCAATAACCCCCGAAATATTGCCGGCGCGTATCGTCTACATCAGTACCAGCGGGGTCTATGGTGATTGTGGCGGCGATTGGGTGGATGAATCATATCCACTCAATCCGGCCACGCCGCGCGCCCTGCGCCGCGCCGATGCGGAGGCGGCGCTACATGCATGGAGTAACGCTACCGGTGTACCCGTCGTGATCCTGCGCGTGCCCGGTATCTACGGCCCGGGCAAGCTGCCGTTGGAGCGGTTGCGCAAAGGCTTGCCACTACTGCGCGAAGACGAATCTCCCTACACCAATCGTATCCAGGTCGATGATCTGATTGCCGTCTGTCAGGCAGCCATGCAACGGGGGACGCCAGGCGCGGCCTATAATGTCAGTGATGGCCAACCTTCCAACATGACCGATTACTTCAACCGCATCGCGGATTTCACCGGCTTACCCCGTCCGCCAGTGATCCGCCGTGATCAGATCGATCAGCTCAGCCCCGGCATGCGCGGTTTCATGGAAGAGTCCAAACGTCTGGATACGCGACGCCTGCGCGAGGAACTGGGTGTTACGTTGAATTACCCGACCTTCGAGCTGGGCTTGGCGGCCAGTCTGGCGGAGGCCGGATAGCGATCGCTGTTGCGTTGTTAACGGTCGGTCGGTTCTATTCCCAAATCTTCCCAGATTGCATCCACGCGCTGCTTTATCTCGTCCGTCATTGCGATAGGTCTGCCCCACTCGCGTGTCGTCTCACCCTTCCATTTATTCGTCGCATCAAAACCGATCTTGCCGCCGAGACCTGACACGGGCGAGGCGAAGTCCAGGTAGTCGATCGGTGTGTTTTCGACGAGTATGGTGTCACGCACCGGGTCCATGCGCGTGGTCATGGCCCAGATCACATCTTTCCAGTCGCGCACGTCCACGTCATCGTCGGTGACGATGACGAATTTGGTGTACATGAACTGACGGAGAAAACTCCAAACACCAAACATTACGCGTTTGGCATGGCCGGGGTACTGCTTTTTCATGCTTACACAGGCGATGCGATAGGAACAGCCTTCCGGCGGCAGATAGAAATCGACGATCTCCGGAAATTGTTTTTGCAGAATAGGTACGAAAACTTCATTCAGCGCGACGCCTAATATCGCCGGCTCATCCGGCGGACGACCGGTGTAGGTGCTGTGATAAATCGGATCGCGGCGATGGGTGATGCGCTCAATGGTAAATACCGGGAAACGATCGACCTCGTTGTAGTAACCGGTGTGATCACCGAATGGACCTTCTTCGGCCTCCTCGCCTGGATAGATAAAACCTTCCAGCACGATCTCGGCGCTGGCCGGTATCTGTAAATCATGCGTAATGCATTTGGTCAGTTCGGTTTTTGAGCCGCGCAATAAGCCTGCGAAGGCGTATTCCGATAACGAGTCCGGCACGGGAGTAACCGCGCCGAGAATCGTCGCGGGATCGGCGCCGAGCGCAACGGCAACCGGAAACGGTTCGCCGGGATGCGTCGCGCACCAATCGCGATAGTCTAATGCGCCGCCCCGATGCGCGAGCCAGCGCATGATGACCTTGTTACGACCTATCACTTGTTGGCGATAAATACCGAGATTTTGCCGTTCCTTGTGTGGGCCACGCGTGCATACCAGCGCCCAGGTGATGAGTGGGCCAGCGTCTTCCGGCCAACAGGTTTGGATTGGGATACGTGACAGATCGACCGCATCACCTTCTAATACTACTTCCTGGCAGGTTGCGCCCTTGATGATTTTCGGCGCCATGTCGAGCACTTTCTTAAAGACCGGTAATTTATCCCAGGCGTCTTTCATGCCCTTGGGCGGTTCCGGTTCTTTCAGGAACGCGAGCAGTTTGCCGACTTCGCGCAAGGCCTCGACCGAATCTTCGCCCATGCCCATCGCGACACGTTTGGGTGTGCCGAACAGATTGCCGAGCACCGGCATCGAATGACCTTTGGGATTTTCGAACAACAACGCTGGTCCGCCGGCGCGTAAGGTACGATCACAGATCTCGGTCATTTCGAGATAGGGATCGACCTCTTGGTGGATGCGTTTGAGTTCACCCTGGGCTTCGAGCTGTTTGATGAAGTCGCGGAGGTCTTTGTATTGCATATTGTGTCTCGCGCAAAGACGCAAAGGCGCCAAGTGACAGAGTTGTCCAAAGAAAGACTGGCTATGAAAGTTCCCCGTAATTGCGAGCGTAGCGCGGCAATCTCTCGATCGAGGCTAACCACTCTGGAGATTGCTTCGTCGCTCCGCTCACCGCAATGACAAAGTAACTAATGATTTGCCCTTACGCCGCCAGACCCGAGTGTCGTAACAGCGCATCAATAGTCGGTTCACGACCACGGAAGTCGATGAACAATTCCATGGGTTCGCGAGATCCGCCGCGCTCCAAAATGGCGGTGAGGAAGCGTTTACCGGTTTCACGATCGAAAATACCGGCTTCCTCGAATGCAGAGAAGGCATCCGCCGAAAGTACCTCGGCCCATTTGTAACTGTAATAACCTGCACCATAGCCGCCCGCGAATATATGCGAGAAGCTGTGTGGGAAGCGATTGAACGATGGCGGCTTCATCACTGCAACCTGCTGGCGTACCTCGTCGAGGATTTCATACACACGTCCACCCTTCACTGGATCGAAGTCACGGTGGATGCGGAAATCGAACATGGAGAATTCCAGCTGCCGCACCATTTGCATTGCCGATTGGAAATTCCGGGCCGCCTGCATACGTTCATAGAGTTGCTGAGGCAACGGTTCGCCGGTCTGATAATGGCCAGCGATCAGGTCGAGTGCCTCGCGCTCCCAACACCAGTTCTCCATGAACTGACTGGGTAGCTCGACGGCATCCCAGGCCACACCGCTGATGCCGGACACGCCGGCGTAATCCACTTGTGTCAGCATGTGATGCAGGCCATGACCGAATTCATGGAATAGCGTGATCACTTCATCATGCGTGAACAGTGCCGGGTCATTGCCGATTGGTGGTGAGAAATTACAGGTCAGATAGGCCACTGGCGTTTGCGGCCCACTGGCGGTCATGCGGCGCGCAATACAATCGTCCATCCAGGCACCGCCACGTTTATGTGGGCGGGCGTAAAGATCCAGGTAGAACTGACCACGAAGCTTCCCGGCGGCATCGTGGATTTCGAAGAAGCGTACGCTGGGATGCCAGGTGTCAATGCCGGAGACTTCGCGAATCTCCAGACCGTATAGACGCTGTACTACGGCGAACATGCCGGGCAGTACGCGCGTTTCCGGGAAATAGGGCTTCAATTCTTCCTGTGAGATGGCGTACTGGTGTTGACGCAATTTCTCCGAATAGTAGGAAATGTCCCAGGATTCCAGAGTGTCTGAGTTGTGCTGCTCACGCGCGAAACTGCGCACCGCATCGAGATCTTCGCGCGCCTTAGGCAGCGACCTTTCCGCTAGATCAGTCAGGAACTGCATGACCTGATCGGTGCTCTGCGCCATTTTGGTTTCGATGGAACGTTCGGCATAGTTGGCAAAGCCGAGCAGTTGCGCGGCCTCGTGACGTAATGCCAGGAGTTGTTCCATCAGCGGGCCGTTGTCCCAGGTGCCGGCATTGGGTCCTTCATCGGAGGCGCGGGTGACGTAGGCGGTATAGGCCTCACGGCGCAGTTCGCGGTCGTCGGCGTAGATGAGCACGGGATAGTAGCTGGGGAATTCCAGATTGAACAACCAGCCTTCCATGCCTTCACGTTCGGCGGTTTGTTTGGCGAGCCCGATGGCGCTGTCGGGTAGACCGGCCAGGCGTGTGCTGTCGGTGATCTGGAGCTTCCAGGCATTGGTGGCGTCGAGCAGGTTCTCCTCGAATTTCGCCTGCACGGAGGACAATTCCTGCATCAGTGCCTTGTAGCGGTCGCGCTGCGACGGGGTGAGTGCGATGCCGGACAAGCGGAAGTCGCGTATGGAATTGTCGATTATCTTGCGCTGCGCGGTATCGAGCTGCGCATATTCAGGCCCCTCGGCTATTTGTTTATAGGCCTGATAGAGCGCCTCGTTCTGACCCATCTCGGTGCCGTATTCGGATAGCTTGGGCAGGCAGGCGTTGTAGGCGGCGCGTAAGTCCTCGGCGTTGACGACCGAATTCATATGGCCGATCGGTGACCAGGCACGCGATAGTTTGTCTTCCACGTCTTCGATGGGTTGGACCAGATTCGCCCAGCTGTAGGTTGTATTGTCCGCGAGCAGCTGCGCGACGCGGGCGCGGCACTCCGCGAGCAGCGCATCAAGGGCCGGCTCAACATATTCAGGGCGGATCTTGGAAAACGGCGGCAGGCCGGTGAGGCCGAGCAGTGGATTGTCAGTCATGGGGTATCTCGCAGAAACGTTGCAGAAGGCGCCGAGGACGTACTTTAGCACGTGCCCATAATGTCAACCAAAGCCCGGCGCAACGCCAGGGAAATGCCTGCGGCCGAAGCTGCGAGGCCTGTTAGAATGTGGCCATTCAAGTACCGGTACGTCAAGGAGCGTGCATGACCAAACACTACGATCTCATTGCCATCGGCGCCGGCAGCGGTGGTTTGTCAGTGGCCGAGCGTGCTGCACGCTATGGCGCTAAATGCGCGCTGATCGAGCATGGCCCGCTGGGTGGAACCTGTGTGAATGTGGGTTGTGTCCCTAAAAAAGTCATGTGGTTCGGTGCTGGCTTGGCCCATGTGCTGGAGGATGCCGCGGGTTTCGGCTTCAGTGTTGGCGAGTACAGTTTTGACTGGTCCAGTCTGAAACAGGCGCGTGACCGTTATGTGCACAATATCAATAGTTGGTATCACACATACCTGGCCGATTCTAACATCGACGAGATTGTCGGCACGGCGCGCTTCATTGACGCGCGCACGCTGGAGGTCGCTGGCGAGCGTTATACCGCGGATAATATTGCCATCGCGGTGGGTGGTTATCCCAGTATGCCGGATTTGCCCGGCGTAGAACTCGGTATCACATCGGATGGATTTTTCGCTCTGGAAGAACTGCCGCGTCGGGTCGCCGTGGTGGGTTCGGGGTATATCGCCGTGGAACTTGCCAGCGTGCTCAATGCGCTGGGCGCCGATGTCACCTTGTTATTACGCCGTGAGACGCTGTTGCGTAGCTTCGATGCCATGCTGCGCGAGAGCCTGATGGAGGAGATGCTCAATGCCGGTGTGAATATTCTCGCCGGTACTCAGGTGACTTCAGTGAGCCGTCAGGACGATGGGTCGTTATGCCTTGAATGCAGCAACGGCCAGCGCTTGGAGGGCTACGAACAATTGATCTGGGCGATCGGCCGCACACCCGCGACCGCCGGTCTGAATCTGGCGGCAGCCGGTGTCGAGATTGATGCGGACGGCTTCGTCCCCAGTGATAAATATGAGCAGACCAACGTCGCGGGAATTTATTCGCTGGGTGATGTGAACGGCAAGGTCGCGCTGACCCCGGTCGCCATTGCCGCGGCACGGCGGTTGGCGGATCGGCTATTCGGCGGTATAACCGATCGACATCTATCTTATGAGAATGTCCCCAGCGTGGTGTTCAGCCATCCTCCTATCGGCAGCGTCGGGCTGACCGAAGAACAGGCGCGTGCCGATCACGGCGAAGCAGTGAAGGTCTACAGCACCCGCTTCACACCCATGTATAACGCCATCAGTGGTCGACATGAACAGACCGCCATGAAATTGGTGACAGTCGGTGCCCAGGAAAAGGTCGTCGGTTGCCACATCATCGGTCTGGGGGCGGATGAGATGTTGCAGGGTTTCGCCGTAGCGATCCGCATGGGCGCGACCAAGCATGATCTGGACGATACCGTGGCGCTCCACCCCACAAGCGCGGAAGAATTAGTGACTATGAGATAGCCAATGCCGATCCGCAGCTTTGAATCCAAGCAGCCCCGCATTGATGCCAGTGCCTATATCGATCCGCAGGCGCTGGTCATTGGTGATGTCGAGATTGGCGCCGATGTTTCGCTCTGGCCGAATGTGGTGGTGCGAGGTGATATACACTCAATTAATATTGGTGCTAACACTAATATTCAGGATGGTTCTATTCTTCATGTTTCCCATGACAGCGAGTTTGCGCCCGGCGGCTTCCCGCTCCGAATTGGCGTGGGCGTAACAGTGGGTCATATGGTCGTGCTACATGGCTGCACTATTGAAGATAACTGTCTGATTGGCATGGGATCAATGGTCATGGATGGGGTGCTGATCGAGGCCGGCGCCATGCTTGGTGCGGGCAGTCTGGTCGCACCTGGGAAACATGTCGAGGGTGGGTATCTCTGGCACGGGCGGCCGGCGCGCCGGGTGCGACCTTTAAACCCGGATGAGTTGCTATATCTCAAGTATTCCGCAGAACATTATATCCGGCTAAAAAATCGCCATCGCGCATCGTGAAATCATTCGCTATACTCGCGTCAAGGTACCGTCGCTGCAGTGCTTGTCCCGCAGACAAATGAGACGGTTGAGATAATTAAACACCAGCTAAATTGACGTCTGAGACAAGTGAGAGACTGCTATGAACCTCTTCATCGGAAATCTACCCGTTACGGCGACCGAAGGTGATCTTCTCAGCTTGCTGCGATTGCCGCAGGAAGAGGCTACGCGCCGGCTGCGCATTTTCAAGCGCGCCGACCGCAAGGGATCAACGCAGCGCTTCGGACTGGTCTATGTGGAATCGGATGCTGATCTGCGCAAAATGTTGGCGCGCAGTCGCGATGCGCAACTGGATGGCCAGCGTCTGAATGTGCGTGAATTTTATTCACGCGCATCTGGTAATGAGCGCCGCGCTCTGGACTGGCGTTCACGCAAATGGCCGCATGCAGAGAGACGTAGTTCGGAACGCCGCACCAGTGTAGCTTAACGTTTCCGTAGCCACTCGATAACCGGCCCGGTCTCGGGCCGGACACCACGCCAGATCCAGAACGCCTCAGCCGCTTGTTCCACCAACATGCCCAAACCATCGCGCGCCTGGGCAGCACCTACCTGTAATGACCAACGCACGAATGCCGTCGGCTCAGTCGCGTACATCATGTCATAGGCCCAGGCATTCTTCGCGAACACGGATTTAGGTATTAGTGGTACTGCTCCGCTGAGACCCGCCGCCGTGGCGTTGATAACCAAATCGAACTGTTGATCGTAGAGGGCATCAAAACCACAGCCGGATATTGGGCCCAGTTGGTTAAAGTGCGCGGCTAATTCGTCAGCCTTGGCGACGGTGCGATTGGCGATCACCAGGGACTGCGGCAGTTCGGCCAATAGCGGTTCGACAACCCCGCGTGCCGCACCACCGGCACCGAGCAGTAATATCCGCATGGCGGCGAACTTCACGCCATGATTGTTGCGCAGGTCATGCACGAGTCCGACTCCGTCGGTGGTATCGCCGGTTAGTTCACCTTGTTCATTCCACCATAGGGTATTCACGGCGCCGGCCCGTTCGGCGCGTGCTGTGCGCAGCTTCGCCAGTTGCCAGGCTTCTTGCTTGAAGGGGACGGTGATATTCAGACCTTTGCCACCAGCGGAATGAAACGTAACGACCGCTGAGGGAAATTCGCCGAGTTCGACCAACAAGGCCTCATAGGTCATGCATTGGCCGGTCTGCGCAGCGAACTGTGTATGTATCTGTGGTGACTTGCTATGGCCGATGGGGTTGCCCATGACGGCATAGCGGTCAGGTGCTGATTGATAGTCGCTCATGCAAAGATACTCACTAACAGGATAAGAAAATTGACTCCCTGAGTGGCTGGTGTGTAGATTAGATCTGTTCGCGTAGCCAGCCAGCGACTTGTTTGGCGTAGTAGGTGAGGACTCCATCTGCCCCTGCGCGCCTAAATGCAAGCATAGATTCCAACACCACAGCGCGTTCATTTAGCCAACCGTTCTGACTCGCTGCCTTGAGCATGGCGTATTCACCACTGACCTGATAGACGAAGGTAGGTGCGCCGAACTGATCCTTCACGCGACGCACGATATCGAGATAGGGCATACCGGGTTTGATCATCACCATATCAGCGCCTTCATCCAGATCGAGTGCAACTTCCCATAAGGCTTCGTCGGAATTGGCGGGGTCCATTTGGTAACTGTATTTGTTGCCGCCGGCGAGGTTCGCCGCCGATCCAACTGCATCGCGGAACGGCCCGTAGAAGCTAGATGCATACTTGGCGGCATAGGCGAGAATGCGCGTGTTGCGATGGCCGGCCTGTTCCAGTGCGGTGCGGATGGCACCGATGCGGCCGTCCATCATGTCTGATGGCGCGACCACATCGGCCCCGGCGGCGGCATGTGATAGCGCCTGTTTCACCAGCACCGCGACGGTCTCATCGTTGAGCACGTAACCTGCTGCGTCGATCAATCCGTCCTGGCCGTGCGTGGTGAACGGGTCGAGCGCGACATCGGTGATGATGCCGAGACCAGGGAATTGGGCCTTGATAGCCCGTACGGCACGTTGCGCCAGGCCCTCCGGGTTGTAAGCCTCGCACGCATCGTCGGTTTTGCAGGAGGCGGGTGTGACGGGAAACAACGCGATGGCCGGTATGCCGAGAGCGACCGATTCCGCCGCCTCTTTCAGCAATTCATCAATGCTGACCCGCTCGACGCCGGGCATGGAGGCAACTGGCTCACGCTTTCCCTGGCCTTCCAGGACGAACATCGGATAGATAAGATCATCGACGGTTAGTTGGTGTTCACGCATTAACCGCCGGGAGAAGGCATCACGGCGCATACGCCGCATGCGTACCCGGGGAAAACCACCCCGCCCCGTATCGAAATCACGCACAGCCTGGACTCCCTCATTATTCACGTCGGGGCAGAGTGTACCCGTTCGACTAGGGGCGCGTCATGCAGATGGGCTAGCATGAGTGACAGCAACTTTCATGAGACCGGAGCCATGTCCTGGGTCCTGCCCGATGTTGATCTATTTCTGCTGGCCACGCCTCTGGTCGAACCTCCATTGGCCGGCTGGTACGCCGCGCCCCTGGCGCCGTCGGTCGCGGTGCAGTTGCAGTCGCAGGCGCGCCAAACACAGCAGCAGTTACTGGCAAGTCAGGGCAATCTGTTCGCACCTCGATTGGCGGATTTGATCGCTGGCTATTGGCAGGGTCGCGTCATCGATCTCGATTATCAGAGTCTGCTGGCGACAGTGCCGCCGGGACAGCAGGCACTGGTGGAGCTGGTGTACGGACAATTGCTGATCAGCCAGAAGCTGTCCGGTGCCCGGGAGCACCTAAAGCGCGGCTTTACCCTGGCCACGCCGATGTTAAAACCTGCGGAGTACTTCGCAGTCTTGCGCTGTCATGAATTGCTGGGTTCACTGGTGTTGACGGGGCATCCCGCTGTCGCCCAGACACTCCCCTCGCTACTCACTGAGGCGCAGGTAATCAAGCAATTACAACCCGCTGGTAACCGCGTACGGCATTCTCACAGAGACGATGACACATTGGGTTGAGCTCAGCGTATCGATTCAAGGATGAGTCCCCGAAGTCCGCTACAGCTCATATCAAAGCATTGTTGCGATCGGGTTACTGATCGTGACGGGTTACTACCCGATTGATAGTCAGCGACAACCTGGATTGTAGGGGGGGCGTATGCAGTTACTGCACAGTCAAATATCACGACCGGTCAGTGTGCTGGCCGCCACGCTACGTGTTGGCGGTTATGCATGGTTATGGCTACTGGCCGTCGTTTTCGGTGTATACAGCACAACTGTACGGGCGGGCGTGGAGCCGCAGGAGTTAGTGCGACAAACCTCTGAGCAAATGTTGCATACCCTGCAACAGGAGGGCACAACCCTCACCCAGGATCCACAGCGCCTGTATGCGTTGGTTGACGGTGTGCTGCTCCAGCATATGGATTTTGAGCGCATGTCGCGTTGGACGCTGGGTAAATATTGGAAATCGGCTTCAGTAGATCAGCAGACGCAGTTTGTCGCGCAATTTCGGCGTCTACTGGTGCGTACCTATGCGACTGCTTTGGTGAGTTACAGCGGCCAGCAGATAACCTTTTTGCCGTCGCGTGGTGATGAGCGTGACAATGAAGTGACGGTGCGTACAGAGATCGCTCAACCTGCAGGACAACCGGTGCAAGTCAATTACAGCCTGTATTTACGTAATGGCGAATGGAAGGCCTATGACGTGCAGATCGGCGGTATCAGTTTGGTCGCGAACTATAGGGCGGCTTTCGCCGCCGAAGTGCGTAGTGGCGGGCTAGATGCCTTGATTCAGTCCTTGGCATCACGCAACCAACAGGCGATGAACAGCCTGTAATTTTCAGATGTTAAAGCTTGCTGTTGTGTAGCAGGCGCCAGTACTCTGACACATTGATTACACATCTATGTCGCAGATCGGTGCCCTGTTCATGTCGTTTATCCGTTTCATAGCTAATCAGCTGGCGCCCTTGACGCTACTGGGCGCCGTCCTTGCCTACTTATACCCGCAACTGTTTCTGATCTTCAAGACCAGTTACCTGTGGTTCTTTGCCGTGACGATGTTTGCCTTGGGTGTCGTGTTGGATCCCCAGGAGTTACAGGACACACTGCGTGAACCAAAGCGTATCGGTTTGGGAGTGCTGACCCAATTCACGGTTATGCCTGTATTGGGATTCGCTGCGGCCTATCTATTACCGGTCTCGGATGAACTGGCCCTGGGTTTCATTATTGTTGGCTGCGCTCCCGGCGTGATGGCCAGTAACGTGATTGTGTATCTGGCCGGCGGGGCTGTGGCTTATTCAGTAGCGCTGACCACCGTAGCCACGATGCTCGCACCGCTCCTGACGCCAGCGTTGGTGAAACTGCTGGGCGGCGTGTTTTTCGAAATCGAATTCTGGCCGATGCTGCAGACTATTGTGATGACCGTGGTGGTGCCGTTGCTGTTGGGAATGGGTTTGCATCGCCTGCTGGGTGTGCGGCTAGCTGTGGCGCGCGAACTGGCACCGGCGGTCGCGGCCGTCGCCATTGTCATCATCTGCAGTTACGCTGTAGCGGCTAATCAAGCGCGTATTGCTGATCTTGGACCGTTGCTCATGATCGCGGTGATCGCTGTGAACGGTTTGGGTTATCTCGCCGGCTGGTGGTTGGCACGACTCTACCGGTTTGATTTTCGGCATCGATTGGCATTGGCCATCGAGATCGGAATGCAGAACGCGGGTTTGGGCGTTGCGCTGGCCCTCAAGCATTTCCAACCGGAAACCGCCCTGCCAGGCGCACTGTTCGCAGTCTGGTGCATTCTCACAGCCGCCGGAGCGAGCAGTTATCTGCGTCGGTATGTTGCCAAGCAATGACACATTTTTGTCTCGTCGCGCTCTTTTAGGGCAGTAATCCACATCCCTATCAGCTGGCCTCTGGTCAAATAATCTACTAATTTCAATAGATAATCGTATGCGTGCTTAGTTGGCACAAGGTCTGCATTACGTTTAAGCGAGGCCAGCGCCACAGACGATTCAAGAAAGCCGAGTCACTGCCGCTGACCTCAACAGGGATGGATGTAGAGTTATTTGTGGCATGAGTCCGGGCGGGTTGGAACCCAAAACCAGAACCATGCCGGGCTGTTGGTGACACGGTGCGTAGGTCCGCTAGCCGGAACTCCTAAAGTGCCACAGGGCCCCGACCGGTGCTAACGCAGGTTCAACCAGCGGGCTCATGCCACAGATGACTGAACACTGAATCTGAACGACTCCTCCGACGCTGAAAAGCGTTTTTCACCCCGCCCTTAAAAGCGGGGTTTTTTTTGCCTCAAGGAAGTACAGCAGGCAGTTGTTTGGTGAATGCTTGCTTGTGTGCGGTTGCCGTCCCAATTAATGCGTATCCCAACAGTGCACCATCTGTGGCGCGGAACAGGGCTTCAGTGCCTGAATCACTTGCTTCAATATGCCAAGTGCCTTCCGCATTTGCTGCCGGTGGTGAGATTACCAGCGGACAGGACGGCGTCTTCACCACGACCGGCATGGCCGGATAATGAACGGCCGTGGTATCGCCGGCCAATGTCTTGGCGAGATTGCGCGCAGCTGCCATGAGTGGCATCACGAACGGCAGCACCAGACCCGAGACTTCTGCACAATCGCCTAAGGCGGAGATATGCATCGATGAGGTTGTCAGATGGCGGTCGGTAACGATGCCACGGTTCAAAATCAGGCCCGCTGCTGCGGCCAATGTAATGCGCGGTCGCAGTCCGATGGCGCTGAGAACCACATCGGCTTCCAGCAATTTGTCACTACTCAGCGTGATTCGCAAACCATCATTCGCATGATCGACGGCAGTCACTGATTGTCCCAAATGCCAATCGACACCAATGGTCATGAGTTTGTCACGCATGACCCTGCCGATTTCTTCCGGTACGAGCCTCCCTAGCGGATGCGTGCCTATATCAATGATCGACACCTGATAACCGGCTATGGTGAGATCATTAGCAAATTCACAGCCAATCAAGCCGCCGCCGAGAATAACAATGCGTTTTTTACCCTCGATAGCCGTGCGGAAGCGTGCATAATCGGCACGATCATTGACCGACAACACAGCGTCAACGGCATCGCCCTGTAGCGGTAATCGGAACGGATCAGCGCCGAGAGCAAGTACCAGATGTTGATATTCCAGTTCCGTATTATTGAAGCGTACACGTTGCGCATCTGGCTCAATGGCGCTGACTTCAGCATTGGGATATATCTCTGCATGCAGTTGAGAAGCCATCTGATCAGCACTTGACAGTAACAGCGCATCAGCGGATTTTCCCTGCGCCAAGGCGTTCGAGAGCATTGGCTTGGAATAATAGCCGCCATCATCTGCCGAAAGCATCACCAGCGGTGTCTCTTGTTCGAGTTTGCGGAATTCCCGGGCGACGGTGTAACCCGCCAGCCCGGTACCGAGTATCACGATGGGTTTCATGTGCGCGTCAGCCATCAGGCCATTTCGACCATTTCGAAGTCGGCTTTGCTGACGCCGCATTCGGGACAGGCCCAATCCTCTGGGATATTCGTCCACGCGGTGCCGGCGGTGATACCTTCATCTGGTAGACCATCTGCTTCGTTATAGATGAAGCCACAAACAACGCATTGCCACTTTTTCATAATGATTTCCTCTACTGAGTTTCGTTAAATTATGCTGTGCGTTGGCAGATCAGCACCCCAATCGTGCCAAGGTTTCGCGGTAGTGATTCGCATGCCTTTCCTCAACCTTGGTCAGTGCAGCGAAACGTTTCGCGGCCTTTTCCAGGGTGGCGCGGAATTGCTCGGCGTGTTCACGCGATTCAGAGATCTGCTCGTCGAATTCCCGCACCGCATCGCTGCGCTGCTCCTGCTCGGCCAGATGCCGGAACTGTGGGTACATCTCGGTGTACTCGTAAGTCTCACCAGCGATGGCGAACTCCAGGCATTTGGCCGGATTCATCTGCTTGGCTGGCATGAGCAGGTCCAAATGCCCCCAGGCATGCTGGATTTCCTGGGCGGCGGTGGCCTCGAAGACCTCAGCTGTGGCGACATCGCCCTGGGCGCGGCAGAGTCGGGCGAAGTACAGATATTTGATGTGGGCCATCGACTCGCCGGCCAAAGCGGCCTCGATATTCTTAACAGTAACAGAGTCTTGCTGATTCATGTGTATCCCTCCCGGGGTGGTTTATATGCGACGGGATACAGGTTATCGATGTTAGTTATATTAATCTAATTGATTATTAGTATATAAATGATAGTTAATTACTATTACTAGTTTAGATGCGGGTAACGGGATGAATGCCACTCAGGCCACATTCCAGAATGGCGCTTCGCAGGGCTTCGATGGCGGCAGGACGCGGGAAACTTTTACGCCAGACCAGAGCTACCCGTCGGGTTGGTTCAGGGGAGGTGAAGCGGCGAATGCTAAGCAATCGTTGTGCGTAACGGTCGGCGCCTGCCGCTGTTGCCGGTAACACGGTGATACCCATCCCGCTGGCGACCATATGCCGGATGGTTTCCAGCGAGGTGCCCTCCACTGTTTGTGCCTGAGACTGATCGTTGAGTTGTTGCGCGCAACCGGGACAGGCGTCGAGCACCTGTTTGCGGAAACAATGACCACTGCCGAGCATCAGCAAAGATTCGTGCGCGAGTTCAGCAGCAGTGATATCGGTACGCGCATTCCAAATGTGGCTACTGGGGATAACGACGACAAAGGGTTCATCGTAGAGCGGTAGAGTAACCAAACCCGGCTCTGCAAACGGCAGGGCGATAAGCACGGCATCTAATTCGCCCTGACGCAGGCGTTCGTTCAAGCGTATGGTGAAATTTTCTTCGATCACCAGGGGCATGTGCGGTGCGCGCTCATGCAGTGCGGGAATCAGTTGCGGAAATAGGTACGGGCCGATGGTATAGATGGCACCGAGTCGTAGTGGTCCATTGAGTTGATCGCGTCCGTTATCCGCAAGCTGCTTAATAGTGGCGGCTTCTTCCAGCACGCGTTGTGCTTGCTCGACGATACGCTGTCCAGTAGGTGTGAGAGTGACATCCTGTTTGCGGCGCTCAAACAGTGCGACGCCCAACTCCGCTTCTAGTTTTTTGATGGCGACGCTCAGCGTCGGTTGGCTGACAAAACAGCTTTCCGCCGCACGACCAAAATGCCGCTGTTGTGCCAATGCGACCAGATAGCGCAATTCGGTAAGTGTCATGAGTCGAATCCGTCAGGTGTAATCAGCAAGCCAATCACGCGGTTTCAGAAAGACATCATAAAGACGCGCCTCTGGTGTGTTCGGCTCAGGGTGCCAGTCATAACGCCAAGTAACATGGGGTGGTAATGACATCAGTATGGATTCCGTGCGTCCGCCCGATTGCAGGCCGAACAGCGTGCCGCGATCGTAGACCAGATTGAATTCGACATAGCGTCCACGCCGATAAAGTTGGAAGGCGCGCTCTCTATCACCATAGGGTAGATGTCTGCGACGTTCGATGATGGGCATATAGGCGGGTAAATAATGATCGCCAACACTGCGCATGAAGGCGAAGCTATGCTCAAACCCATCGGCATTGAGGTCATCAAAAAATAATCCACCAATGCCGCGCGGTTCGTTGCGATGTTTGATGATGAAATAGTCATCACACCATTGCTTATAACGCGGATAGACATTATCACCAAAGGGCGTGCAGGCGGCCTGCGCCGTTCGATGCCAGTGAACAGCGTCTTCCTCGAAGCCGTAATAGGGTGTTAAGTCAAAGCCGCCGCCAAACCACCAGACCGGATCAGCATCCGGCTTGCGCGCGATAAAGAAACGCACATTCGCATGCGAGGTTGGGATATGGGGGTTGCGTGGATGAATTACCAGCGATACACCCATGGCTTCGAAATCACGGCCCGCGAGTTCGGGGCGGTGGGCGGTTGCGGAGGCAGGCAGGTTTGTACCGTATACCTTGGAGAAATTGATGCCGGCCTTCTCGAACAGGTTGCCATTTTCCAAGACGCGCGAACGACCACCACCACCCTCTTCGCGCGTCCATGCATCTTCTCGGAACGGTGCGCCATCGAGCCCTGTTAAGGCGGTGCAAATACGGTCCTGGAGATCGAGCAGATAGTGTTCTACGGCGCGGCTATCGATGTCCGACATGTTGTCCTCGGCAGTGTTACTGACTGCGTCGGATAATACACCAGTCGGACAGCCCTATCAGGCAGCAGGGACTTGAGTTTCCAATGTAACACGGTTGCGACCCTGTCGCTTTGACAGGTACAGCGCGCTGTCGGCACGGGCGATGATGTCTTCCGGCGATTCGCCGTAGCGGAAACAGGCGATACCGAGCGACAAGGTTACGCCGCCGATTGGCTTCTGAGTGTCGGTTCGGCGCAAACGCTGGCTCTGTACCCGGGCACGGAGTGATTCGGCGACGGCAAGGGCGCCGCGTAATGGCGTGTTGGGTAACAGGATGGCAAATTCCTCACCGCCAAAGCGTGCCACCAGATCTTGGCCTTTGAGGGAATCCTTGAGGATATTTGAGACAAAGCGTAGTAACTTGTCGCCGATCAAATGCCCATGATTGTCATTGAAGTATTTGAAGTGGTCGATGTCAGCCATAATCAGACAAAGGTCGCGGTGCGTGTCATTGGCTAGGGCGGATTGTTCAATCAGGGCTGTATCGAAGGCCTTGCGATTGGCTAGGCCGGTCAAGGCGTCGGTACTGGCTTCGTGGCGTGCACTCTCAAGCTGTATGCGCAGTTCGTCGAGTTCATGATTGGTATTTTGGAGTTGCTGCGCGAGTTGTCGGTTGGCTTCCAGCATCTCGCGGGTCTCGCCCATGAATTCGCCGATGAGTTTGCGGAAATCTCCAGTACTCAGATCCTGCGACATGCGCGAGTTATAGGTTTCAAGCACGGCTCCGTAGTGATGGGCTTGTCCACCTGACGCAGTTAGTTGCTGCAGAACAGTCGAGATCAAGGTACGTACTTCGCTACGCATCTGATCGGCGATCTTCTCTTCATTACTCCGGAAGAATTGCTCGAAAATCTCATCACTCAGATCAGGATTTATCTTCTGCTCGGAAGACAGTGCGCGGTCGATAGATTCTTTGAGTGGCTGATTGCGGCCACTGACATAGTCATACCAAACGGTGTAATGCTTGGGATTTGCAGGAATGCCATTGCGCGCCATCAGCGGCAATGCGAGGCGGATAAATTCGGCGGCTTGTTCGGCTGACTCGCTGTATTCCATGATAAGTGCTATCGCTCCACGTAGGCACCCAACCTACAGGATGCTGATGACGGTCAATTAGTGATGTAGACTGACGTTGTTCTGTCGGTATTAACGGCACAGATACCAAAATGATGCAGATGCTATGCCAGTTTTTGTGATGGGCTAGCCGTTCCGCAGGATATCGCCCGTGCGGGCATCGCGGATTTCGCTTGGGCGCAGGCTTTGTCCGAGTGGGCCAGGTACTAAATAATCGATTGAATCGTTGAAGTAGCGGTGAATTTGGAGTTTGTTACGAGCAGGTAAGGCGCCACGCGGATTAGCGCTGGTGGACACTAGGGCGCCACCGAAGGCTCGACACAACGCTGCGCAGCCTGGGTGCGCGGTCACCCGTACCGCAAGGGTCTGATGCCGGCCGCGCAACCACTCCGGTGTTTCGGGGCGTGCCGGCAACAGCCAGGTGATGGGGCCTGGCCAGGTAGCACAAACGCTCCGGCGCAACGCGGGTGACAGGGGTTCAAGAAAGGGTTCGATCTGACTGATGTCGGCCGCGATCAGGATTAGCCCGGCTTCCATTGGTCGCTGTTTCAGTTCCAGCAGACGTAATACTGCACGCGCATTGAGTGGGTCGCAGCCCAATCCGTACACGGCCTCGGTGGGATAGGCGATGACACCACCGGCTTCAAGGCGGCGGCAGGTTTCACGCAGATGCCAGGGTGTGACGGGTGAGGTGATGACGTTAATGTCAGGCTTCGGTTTCGCCGCCACCATCGTCGGCCTCATAGGGTTCGCTGTATTTGCACTCACTCTGCGGACAGACTTTTTCTGTGCCGCGACGTTTGGTGGTCTTCAGGGTGAGGATGGGCCAACCACAACTCGGGCAGGGCTCATTGATGGGTTCGTTCCACACGGCGTATTTGCAGTCCGGATAGGTCCCGCAGGAGAAGAAGATTTTGCCATTGCGCGATTTGCGCTTGAGCATCGTGCCCTTCTTGCACTCTGGACAGGTGACGCCGGTATCAGTTGGCTGCTCCAGCGATTCAATGTGCTTGCAGTCGGGGTAGTTGCTGCAACCAATGAATTTGCCGTAACGGCCCTGGCGGATCAGTAAATCGGATCCACACGCCGGGCAGGTACGTCCTTCGACCTTTTCCGGTTCGGAACTGCTGCCTTGCTCATCATCCAGATTACGGGTGTAATCGCATTCCGGATAACCCGTGCAACCAACAAAGCGACCGCGGCGCCCAAGGCGGATATTGAGCGGTTTGCCGCACTTGGGGCACTCTTCATCGAGTGCCTCGGTGGTAACGTCCTTGCGCGAGACACTGCTTTCTTTGTCCGTCACTAGTTCATGGAAGGGTTTCCAGAAACTCTTCATCAACGGAATCCACTCGCGTTCCCCGCGCGCAACCTCGTCGAGATCATCTTCCAGTGACGCCGTAAAGGCGTAATCGACATATTGCGTGA
This sequence comes from Thiohalobacterales bacterium, assembly GCA_041739295.1. Classification (GTDB taxonomy): domain Bacteria; phylum Pseudomonadota; class Gammaproteobacteria; order Thiohalobacterales; family Thiohalobacteraceae; genus JAHJQQ01. Next base: position 46,702 of record JBGSOE010000441.1, read on the forward strand.
AGTGCTGGGTCAGAAATTTACTCACCACGCGGCCGACATCCGTCGGTTGGAAGCGGCGCTTTTCCAACGTGACGTATTCGCGCGCGACCAGCGTGGAGATAATGCTGGCGTAGGTCGACGGACGACCGATGCCATGCTCCTCAAGGGTTTTGACAAGACTGGCTTCGGTGTAGCGCGGTGGTGGCTCAGTGAAATGTTGTTCGGGACGAATCTTCAGCAGTTTAATCACGTCGCCTTTCTTCATCGGCGGCAGCAAGGATTCATCGCCCTCGCCTTTGCTGTCGTCCAGGCTTTCCTGATACACCGCCATGAAGCCGGGGTTCGCGATGGTCGAACCCGTTGCGCGCAACAGGTTGCCCTCACCGCATTTGAAATCCACGCCGACCGTATCAATCGTCGCGTGAATCATCTGACAAGCGATGGTGCGCTTCCAGATGAGATCATAGAGCTTGTATTGATCGGCTGTTAGGTGCGACTTGATATCTTCGGGAACCTGTTCGGCCAAGGTGGGCCGCACAGCCTCATGCGCCTCTTGGGCATTTTTGGCTTTGGTTTTATAAGTGCGCGGTGCGTCCGGCAAATTATCTTTGCCGTAGCGCGCCGAGATCAGCGAGCGAATTTCTTCCAGGGCCTCATTGGCCAGATTTACCGAATCGGTACGCATGTAGGTGATCAAACCCACTGCACCACCGCCAATGTCGATACCTTCATATAACTGCTGGGCAACGCGCATGGTTCGGCTGGCTGAAAAGCCGAGTTTGCGTGAGGCCTCTTGCTGTAGTGTCGAGGTGGTGAAGGGTGCCGAGGGATTGCGCTTGCGCTGTTTTTTCTCAACGCGATCGACAGTTAGTTTCCCGCCCGCCGCCGTGCTTAATTCCTGTTCGACAGTGCGTGCCTGGTCTTCCTGGGTGATGTCGAACTGGCTGAGTTTGTTGCCATGCAGCTCTGTCAGCTTGGCAATGAAGCCCTGTTTGTCTTTGTCCAGGTCCGCTTCGATGGTCCAATATTCGCGCGTCTTAAAGGCCTCAATCTCTTCTTCGCGCTCGACAATCATGCGTAGCGCCGGGCTCTGCACACGTCCAGCGGACAAACCACGGCGGATTTTTTTCCACAATAGCGGCGATAGATTGAAGCCTACCAGATAATCCAGCGCGCGCCGTGCCTGCTGCGCATTCACCAGATCCATGGAGAGTTCGCGCGGGTTTTCGACGGCTTCGTTGACAGCGCGTTTGGTGATTTCGTGGAACACAACGCGATGCACAGGTTTATCTTTGAGAAGTTTCTTTTGCAGCAGAATCTCGTACAGATGCCATGAGATGGCCTCACCTTCGCGATCCGGGTCAGTCGCTAGATACAGAGTATCGGAGGACTTCATGGCCTTGACGATGGTATCGACATGTTTGGCGTTCTTGTCGATCAACACGTACTTCATCGCGAAGTCATTGTCTGGATCGACGGCGCCGCCCTTAGGTACCAAATCGCGGACATGGCCGTAGGAGGCCATGACCTCGAAATCCTTGCCCAGGTATTTTTTGATAGTCTTGGCTTTGGCCGGAGACTCTACAATGACGAGATGTTTGCTCATGGTTTTATAGCGGTATTCGATGGCAGACGCGGGTATGTCGATGCAGGTACAGATACACAGCGCGGATTTGCATGCGTCATTTCATCTAGTGGAGATAGAATTGATGCGATGCGGTGGCCTGATTGGCAACCGCGCGCGTGAGTCAGTGCAGAGTCCCGGCGACGTTGTCGAACACCAGATCCTCCATCCAGGCATAGGCCGCTTCTTGGCCAGGGTCATTGAATAACACCATCAGCACAATCCATTTCAGTTGCTCAAGGTCCATGTCGTCGGCGTCCAGCGCCAGTACTCGGTCAATCACCAGCTCGCGATTGTTGGAATTCAAGATACCCATCTGTTCCAGGAACATCAGGAAGCCGCGGCTCTCCAGATCCAGGTATTCAATTTCTTTGTCGGTGAACAGGCGGATGCTGTGGGCGGCGGCATGGATCGGCAGGCCGGCTTGGCGTTGGGCTGCCAGGTCTTCCAGCCACTCAAAGGCCTTATTCACTTCGCCTGGGGGGAAGCCCGCCTCGAGCAATTCCACATGCAGCGATTCGCGGTCGGGCCGGCTGTCGGGTTCGTCATCCATGTAATAGTTTTCAAATAGATACATGAGTACGTCCAACACACTTTCTTTCATTTCAACCTCTCGATTGACTGCGGACGTAGCGCCCTCCAGCCTGGGATACAACCTGGCCCTGCAGCTCCAGGATCAGGAGCATGGAGGAAACCGCTGCGGTCGTCAATCCGCTGCGCGCCACCATCTGATCGACTGATACGGTCTCATATCCCATGTAATCAAGTAGTTGTCGTTGATCTACGGAGACGCCTGCAGGTTCGTCGGAGCATGGATTGGCGTGATTAAGGGTATCCAGACTCCCGGCCAGGGCGCCCAGTTCCTCCAGAATGTCCTGAGCCGACTCGACCAATTTAGCCCCCTGGCGAATCAGACTGTGGCAGCCACGGGCCAGTGGATTGTGAATGGAGCCAGGAATAGCGAAAACCTCACGCCCCTGCTCGACAGCATGCCGGGCGGTGGTTAGTGAGCCCGAGCGTGGCGCCGCTTCGACCACCAGCGTGCCCAGACTGAGACCGCTAATGATGCGATTGCGGCGCGGGAAGTTCTCCGGGCGGGGCTCGGTTCCAACCGGAAATTCGCTGACCATTGCCCCGCCCCGGTCAATGATTTCATGGGCCAGTGCGCGGTGCCGCGCCGGGTAGACTCGATCAGGTCCTGTGCCCAGGACGGCGATGGTCATGCCGCCGCTATCCAGGGCGCCACGGTGACAGGCGGCATCGATACCCAAGGCCAGGCCGCTGGTGATGGTCAGGCCAACCTGAGCCAAATGTGCCGCGAAATCCCGTGCGGTGTCCTGTCCGCCCGGGCTGGGATTGCGGCTACCGACCATGGCGAGTTGGAGTGTCTGAAGGCAGGCGGGATTGCCCTGTATATAAAGTAAAGGTGGCGGATCGGGGATCTGTCGTAAGAGCTGCGGGTAATCCGGTGAGGCGAGGCTGAGGATGCGGTTGCCCGCCTGTTCAGACCAGGCGAGATCCTGATCGATGCTGTGGGTATCCGGGGTACGCAGATACTGGCGAACGGCATCCGGAAGAGCGACATTGGTGAGTGCTGATTCCAGCAACTGTTCAGGTGTGGGCGCAGTTTCCAATAGGCGGCAGAAACGGATCGGGCCAATACCCGGCGCACGCAATAGCGTGAGCCATTCGCGCAGGGTCTGCGGGTCGAGTTCGTTGCCGTTCATAACGAAAACGGCGCGGCATGTACCGAGAGTTTCTCGGACATGCCGCGCCGCAGTGCTAGACGGAAATGCTGTTTATGGATTCGTGACGACGTCGAGTACATGTATCGGCCGGGTCGCTTCCATGACTAACCCATAACTGACCTTATCGAAGATGCGGAACAGCATCAACGTGCCGGCCTTCTCATTTGGCAGTGTGACCATATCATTCGGCGCTGGCGTGACGGTGTCCTTGACCTCATCACCTGCCTGCAGAATGCGCAGTACCGTACCGACGTCCACTCCTTCGCGTGCACCACGATTTATAACCACAACCTGGTAGCGGCCAATCTGCGCTACACCGTCATGGACGGCAATGATGCGGCCATTTGTCTCAGTGGCAGGCGGATGCGGTTGAAAGCTGGCCTGAATATCGTCGCCGCTGGATGGCTTCAAGCGGTCGCCAATGCCAATTTCACGAGTTGTGCGTTCCAGGAACATCGTGGTCGGGTCGCCGAACTGCTGTACCGTGGCATCACCCAGGAAGATCGCCTGCAAACCCAGGACTTCCTTGGTGTCGGGGTCCACGAGTTCATCTCCTGGATGATAGACGCTATAGCGACTGGTTGAGCTATCGGAGATACCGCGTACATAGATGCGATCCCCTGCGCCGACCACCAGATGCTCATCTGCGCTCTCCACGACATAAGGTGCCTTATCGAGTTCACCGACCTCGACAACCTGCGGTTGGGTCAGGAATTGCTTGATGGCATCAATCGGGATAGTCGGAATGGCGCGGTCAAGGCGTTCCTCGCGAGCGGTAGGCGAGAGCTTGATGGTTGGGTGGCCACCACGCTGCAGCCGCAGTTGAGGCTGGCCATCGACATACACCAAGCTAATGAGATCGCCTGGATAGATCAGGTGTGGATTCTCGATTTGCGGGTTGACCTGCCAGATTTCCGGCCACAGCCAGGGTTCGCGCAGGAAACGCCCCGAAATATCCCACAGGGTATCGCCCTTGACCACGACATAACTGTCGGGGTGGCTGGGATTAAGGGCGATTTCTTCCGCTAGAGCCGGAGCAGTGAGTAGCGCGGCGAAAATCAGTCCAAGTATTTTGTTGGCCATAAACGTCCCTTAGCAGCTGTTGTTGTGTGGCGCGGCTGCAGGTAATGTCGACCTGCGGGGCTGCAGCGCGTTGACCCTGTGCAGTCTAGTCCAAAAACCCCACCTCACAAAGTGTGGAAAGTCAGGTTCGAATTCCATTATTATCGCTACTTTAGCGGAATTACTTTAGCAATATATGCGAGCGCATTCCATGCGTTTGTGACCGACTGCACATGGCCAAGCTCGAAATACTACATTTTCCCGATTCAAGACTGCGTACGCAGGCACTTCCCGTGCCTGTGGTTGACGCTGCGATACGGCAATTGATCGACGATATGTTCGAAACCATGTACGCGGCGCCGGGTATCGGGCTGGCTGCGACTCAGATCAATGTCCATCAGCGCCTGCTGGTGGTCGATGTCAGCGAAGACAAGGATCAACCCCTGGCCTTCATCAACCCGGAAATCCTGTCCCGAGACGGTGTGGAAGAAATGGAGGAGGGCTGCCTCTCCGTGCCGGGTGTGTATGACAAGGTGCAGCGCGCCGAGCGTATAAAGGTGCGTGCGCTTGATCGTGATGGCAAATCCTTCGAGTTAGAGACCGACGGCCTGCTGGCCGTGTGTATCCAGCACGAAATCGATCACCTCGACGGCAAGCTGTTTGTCGATTATCTGTCCAGTCTCAAACGTCAGCGTATCCGCAAAAAGTTAGAGAAGGCGCGTCGCCAAGGCGACCCAGACCCGGTTGCAGAGCACGGCGAAACGGCACTCTGACGCATCTTATATAGATAAGACAGCGCACGCAGGCAGCAGGTACAATCCCGATTCTGTCCCGTTTTTGCTGCAAGAGCGCTAGCCTCAGATTATGAGAATCATCTTTGCCGGCACGCCGGAGTTTGCCGTGCCCAGCTTGCGCGCGCTGCTGGCGGGTGGGCACCAAGTCGTTGCCGTTTACACCCAGCCCGATCGCCCCGCCGGTCGTGGTCGTCGGCTGCGCGCGAGTCCCGTGAAAGAGATCGCCCTCGAAGCGGGTATTCCCGTCGAACAACCGCTCTCGCTGAAAAATCCCGAGGCGCAGGCAGCGCTGGCCGCGTATGCTCCCGATTTGATGGTCGTGGTGGCTTATGGGTTGATCCTGCCGCAAGTGGTGCTTGATTTGCCGGTTCATGGGTGCGTCAACGTGCACGCATCGCTATTGCCGCGTTGGCGTGGTGCGGCGCCGATCCAGCGCGCCATCCTGGCCGGTGATCTGAAAACTGGTATCACCCTGATGCGTATGGAGGCCGGTTTGGATACTGGCCCGATGCTCGCCAAGGCCTCCTGCCCGATTGGGCCTGCTGATAGCGCAGCCGATCTGCATGATCATTTGGCCACCATGGGTGGTGAGCTGCTGGGTGCGCAACTGGAGATCATTCTGGCCGGTGCGCCAGGTGAACGACAGGACGATGCACTGGCCACCTATGCCAGCAAGCTAGATAAATCCGAGGCGGAACTGGATTGGCAGCGACCGGCACAGGAGCTGCTGCGGCAGGTGAATGCCTTTAATCCCTGGCCGGTAGCGCAGACAGGATTTAAGGATCTGGCGCTGCGTATTTGGCGCGCGCAAGTGGTGCCTGGGCAAGGTGTTCCGGGCACGATCCTCAATGTGGGACACGATGGCGTGGATGTCGCTTGCGGTCAGGATTGCCTACGTTTGCTCGACGTGCAGTTGCCCGGCGGACGCCGCATCAGCGCGGCGGATTTCAGTAACAGTCAGTCGCCTGTCGGTGTGCGGCTCGCCTCTTGCGTGGCTGGTTGAGCTCGCACCGAATGCCCGTTGAGACAGTAAGCGCACGCACCTTGGCGGCCAAGGCGGTCCAGCAGGTATTGCAGGATGGCCGCTCACTGAGTCAGGTATTGCCCGCACTGCTTGCGCAGGTCGCGCTCGTCGACCGTGGCTTGACCCAGGAACTGGCGTACGGCGTGCTGCGTTGGCATGCGCGCTTGCAGTTACTGATGCAGCAATTGCTTAGCCACCCTCTCAAACCCAAGGATCAAGATATTGGCTGCCTGCTGTTGGTCGGGCTGTATCAGCTTATCTATACGGCCATCCCACCCCACGCCGCCGTGCATGCCACGGTTGAAGCGGTGCATGCCACCGGCAAACGCTGGGCGGTGCCGTTGGCCAATGCAGTGCTGCGCGCCTTTCAGCGGCGTCACGCGGAACTCGAAGCCATTGCGGATGCACGGCCCGTGTCGCGTTATGCACATCCGGACTGGTTGATTGACATGTTACGCGCCGACTGGCCAGAGGATTGGCAGGCGCTATTGATGGCCAACAACGAGCGTCCGCCCTTTGTGTTGCGGGTGAATTTGCTGCAAGGCTGTGTTGCGGATTACCAGGCGGCGTTGCAGGCGGAGGGCATGTTGCACCGCACGCTCAGTGCTGCTGACCAGGCAATTCGGTTGGAGCAGCCGGTGGCTGTGGAGCGTCTGCCGGGTTTTGCTGACGGTGCAGTGTCGGTGCAGGATGCCGCGGCGCAATTGGCGGCGCAGCTGTTGGATGTGCGTCCGGGCATGCGGGTTCTGGACGCCTGCGCTGCGCCCGGCGGCAAAACGGCGCACATCCTCGAACGTACGCCAGATCTGGCCGAGCTGATCGCTGTGGAAATTGATCCCGCACGCGTCCCGCTCATTGAACAGAACTTACAGCGTTTGGGGCTATTGGCGCAGGTCGTCATCGGCGATGCAGGCCAGCCTGGGGACTGGTGGGATGGTCGGCAGTTTGAGCGGATATTATTGGATGCGCCTTGTTCCGCTACCGGTGTCATTCGACGTCATCCGGATATCAAATCACTGCGCCGCGCCAGCGACCTAGACGAATTGACCACGACTCAGGCTCGTCTGCTGGAAGCTGTGTGGCCCTTGCTCGCGCCGGGCGGTATGCTGTTGTACGCGACCTGCTCGGTACTGCGCCGTGAAAACGAACAGCAGATTGCACAGTTTCTGCAGCGTCACACCGATGTACTGGAAGGTGAGTTGCAGGGTACATGGGGTAAACCGGTAAGCCACGGCCGACAGGTATTCCCGGGAGCGGCGGGTGGCGTGGCTGACGTCGATACGGATATGGATGGCTTCTATTACGCGAGCCTTATCAAGCGCCGTGAGGGCAGCTGAGCGCATGCAACAAGGGAGTATGGCGAATCATTGTCAGCGGATGACCGCATGGCTGTTGCTGGTCGGGTACCTATGCCTGCCCGGTGCCGTGCATGCCAAAGAGAAATATTTTACGGTAAGCAATGCCAGCACACGGCTCAGCGAAGGCGTCTATCTGTTAGATGCCAGCATCGATTTCCGCTTTAGCGATGCTGCTATGGAGGCGTTACTCAATGGCATTCCTCTGGTATTGGAAGTGCAAATAAAGGTAGATCGGAGCCGCGAATGGTTGTGGACCGAGACAATCGCTGCGTTGAGTCAACGCTACCGCCTTCAATATCACGCTCTGTCCGAGCGTTTTGTCGTCCACTATCTCAATACGGATCTACGGCAGAGTTTCGCCAGGCTAGACGATGCCCTGTACGCCCTTGGCGAGGTGCATGACTTCCCAATGTTGGATCGGCGGCTGCTCCAGGATGGTAACCACTATACCGCAGGCCTGCGTGCAACCCTGGTCGTTGAAGAGCTGCCAACCCCTATCCGTTTGTGGGCCTATGCCGCTGAACAATGGCGTCTGGACAGCCCCTGGTATACTTGGCAGCTGCAACCATGAAGCGCTATAGCAGAGGCGCCTGGCCCATGCTGGCGCTGTTCCTGCTGTTGCTTGTGTCATTGTCCTTGATGAGCGATGCCACGCACAATTCCGAACGCTTTGGTCGCCTATATTCATTACTGCTCGTGACCAACGCGCTGGGTTTGGTCGTGTTGATCGGCATGATCGCCGTCAATCTCTACTGGTTGCTACAGCAGTACCGCAAACGCGCCGCAGGTGCCCGTTTGACCTCGCGCCTGGTGGTTATGTTTGTGGTGCTTGCGGTGTTGCCGGTGTCGGTGGTGTATTACTTCTCACTGCAATTTCTACAACAAGGCATCGACAGCTGGTTCGATGTACAAATTGAGGCCTCTCTGGAAGATGCCTTGGATCTGAGCCAATCGGCGTTCGATGTGCGTCTGCGAGATGTGCTGCACCTAACCGAAGATCTAGCCAAGGAGCTCACCGAGGTACCATCCTCGTTGGCACCATTGAGTCTGTACGATCTGCGCGTACGCTCGGGCGCGAGCGAGCTGACACTGATCGGGGCAAACGGCCGTATTATTGCTTCCAGTAGCATTGAGTCCAATAAGATCGTCCCCGATCGTCCGTCTGAGGCGGTGATGCTGCAGTCGCGCCAAGGTCAATCCTATGTGGGCCTCGATCCGGTCGGTGAGGAGCTGCATATCCGCGCCGTTGTGCCGGTACCCTACGGTGGCCCGGGAGCTGAAATACGTGTTCTACAAGCCCTGTATGGTGTGCCGGAACGACTCAACGCCAAGGCCGACAAGGTGCAGAATGCCTTTGCGCGCTACAAAGAGCTGGCCTATTTACGAGTCCCGCTAAAACACAGCTATACCCTGACGCTATCGCTGGTGCTGTTGCTCACGTTGCTATCGGCAGTATGGGGTGCCTTCTATGCGGCGCGTCGTTTGGTCGCGCCGATCCGGGATCTCGCTGAGGGTACCCGTGCGGTGGCCGATGGCGATTACAGTCACCAGCTACCGGTGACAGGCCATGATGAGCTGGGCTTCCTGGTTCAGTCGTTTAACGTAATGACGCGTCGTCTGGCCTATGCCCGTGACGAGGCGGGTCGCAGTCAGCAGCAGGTGGAGGGTCAACGGACCTACCTCGCTGCCTTGCTGGCCAATATTTCGTCTGGTGTGATCAGTCTCTCGACAGACTTGCAGGTGCGCATGGTCAACGAGGCGGCAGCGCGGATTCTGGGGCTGGGGTTGCAGGATGCCCTCGAAATATCCCTGAACAAGCTTGCCGAGCAGCATCACTTTCTTCAGCCGCTGATGGATTTGGTATTGGAGCACCAGCATCAGCAGGATGCGCAGTGGGCCGAAGAGGTCACGCTGTTTGGCAGCCGTGGCCGCCAGGTGCTGATCTGTCGGGCCACAACAATCCCCGGCGATGATATTCACCCCGGGGGGTTGGTGTTGGTGCTGGACGATATCACCGCACTGATCCAGGCCCAGCGCGATGCTGCTTGGGGCGAGGTGGCGCGGCGTCTTGCGCATGAGATCAAGAACCCGCTGACTCCCATACAGCTTTCTGCTGAGCGCTTGCGGCGTAAGTTTCTCGATCGTATGGCGCCGGAGGATGCGGAAATCCTGGATCGTTCCACGCATACCATCGTGCAACAGGTCGAGACCATGAAAGAGATGGTCAATGCCTTTTCGGAATACGCGCGCGCGCCACAGATCATGTTGGAAGTTCTCGATCTCAATCGGCTGGTACGCGAGGTGCTTGATCTGTACCGCGGTGGTAGTAAACATCAATCGGTACGCGCCAACCTCGATCCCTCGGCACCCTGCGTAGAGGCCGATGCCGGGCGCATGCGCCAGTTGCTGCACAACCTGATCAAGAATGCCTTGGAGGCGGTGGCCGGTAATAAAACCGGCGGCACTCAAATTACGGTCACGACGCGGGTTGGTAGCGAAGATGGTCAGGCCTTTGTGGAGTTGGTGGTGCATGATTGCGGTCCGGGCTTCGGCGCGGAAATGATCGACAAACTGTTCGAGCCCTATGTGACTACCAAGATCAAGGGCACCGGCTTGGGGTTGGCCATTGTCAAAAAGATCGTCGAAGAGCATGGCGGCATCATTCAGGCTGAAAATGCCCCCGAAGGCGGTGCTGACGTGCGTATCCGCCTGCGCATGGCCGAGGCGTCGGCGCTGACTGGTCCGCGAAACCTGGCGCATTAAGGTTTATACTCCAGCGGACTTAGTTACCGACCACTCATTAAATACAGCAAACTTCCTATGCCGGCTGCGTACATATTGGTAGTGGATGACGAACCTGACATCCGCACCCTGGTCAAAGAGATCCTGGAAGAAGAAGGATACGAAGTCGGCGTAGCCGAGAACGGCGAAGCCGCGCGCCGCGCGCGACGTGACCGGCGTCCGGATCTCATTATGCTGGATATCTGGATGCAGGATGTCGATGGCATCACCCTGTTGCGTGAATGGGGCGAGGGCGGCGCACTACCCTGCCCGGTCATCGTCATGTCGGGGCATGGCACGGTTGAAACGGCCGTAGAAGCGACTCGTCTGGGCGCCTACGATTTCATCGAGAAGCCAATCTCGTTAGCCAAGTTGCTGCTCACAGTGGAACGCGCGCTGGAAGCGGATCAGCTGGCGCGGGAAAATACCGGGCTGAAACGCTCCGAGGCCACGGTCCCGGAGCCCATCGGCCGCAGTGAGGTTATGCAACGCCTGCGTGAACAGGCGCGGCGCATTGCCCAGCACAGCAGCTGGGTGTTGATCACGGGCGAGCCGGGTGTCGGCAAAAAAACCTTCGCGCATTATCTGCATGCGCAGAGTACGCGTCGACAAGGCCCTTTCGTCGAAGTCGGTGTTGGTTCCATGTCGCCACATACCTCGGCGATTGAGCTGTTCGGCAGTGAAGAAGGTGGCCGCCTCAGTTATGGCCGCTTCGAGCAGGCCAACGGCGGCACACTCTATCTCGACGACATCGCCGATATGGACGAGCAAACTCAGGCGCGCTTGGGGTCAGTGTTGGAGACGCGTTCCTTTCTGCGAGTGGGCGGCAGCGAGCCAGTCAGTGTCGATGTGCGGATTATCGCTGCGACCCATAGCGACCTTGCCAAGGCAGTCGCCGCAGGCGACTTCCGCGAAGATCTGTACTACCACCTCAATGTCGTACCTTTGCACATACCGCCACTAGCCCAGCACTGCGAAGATATACCGGACTTGCTCAATTTCTATGCGGACTACTTTGTGACCCGCGAGTCCCTGCCCTATCGGCATTTCTCAGTGGGCGCACAGAATCGTTTGCGTAATCATTCCTGGCCGGGCAACGTGCGTGAATTGAAAAATCTGGTGCAGCGACTGCTGATTCTTGGCGCAGGTGATGAAATTACGGCGCAGGAAGTTGATTCTGCCTTCGGTGCACAAGCCGCGGCCAGTGTGGTAGGTGGCGCATCCGCCCTGCCCTTCGATCTGCCGCTGCGCGAGGCGCGCGAGCAGTTTGAAAAGGCCTATCTCGAACACCAGCTCGCCGAGTCTGGTGGCAGTGTGGGCAAGCTCGCCAAACGTGTCGGTATGGAGCGCACACATCTCTACCGCAAACTCAAATCGCTGGGCATAGAAACCAAAGGTAAGTGATGCACGCAGTCATGAATGCATTCATCCCGGGCAGAACGGGGTGTGGTGAGTGCGGCGAAATGCGCCGAACGTTATATGTAGCGCAGGTGACGCCATGAAGATCATTATCCTCGGTGCAGGACAGGTAGGTTCCTCGGTCGCGCATAATCTGTCGAGTGAGTTCAACGATATTACCGTGGTGGATGGTGATGCGCGGGTACTGCAGGATCTGCAGGATCGTTTGGATATCCGCACGATTGTCGGACACGGTGCGCATCCCGATGTGCTGAGCCGTGCCGGCGCTGAAGACGCTGATATGCTCATCGCCGTGACCAACAGCGATGAGACCAATATGATTGCCTGTCAAGTAGCCTACACACTGTTCCATACGCCAACCAAAATTGCGCGTGTGCGCGCCGCCGAATATCTCAGCAAGCCTCGACTGTTTAATCAGGATGCCCTGCCTATCGATGTACTCATCAGTCCTGAGCAGCTGGTAACTGATTATGTGCAGCGTTTGATCGATACTCCAGGCGCGTTGCAGGTGCTGGATTTCGCAGGCGGGAAAGTGCAGCTGGTTGCCGTGCGCGCCTATTACGATGGCCCACTAATCGGTCATGAATTGCGTGATCTACGCGCACACATGCCCAAAGTTGAAGCGCGTGTGGCGGCCATTTTTCGTCGTGGCCGACCGATCATGCCGGAAGGCGACACCATCATTGAAGTCGATGATGAGGTATTCTTTTTGGCGGCACGAGAAAATATTCGCGCGGTCATGAACGAATTGCGGCGCGAGGATAAGCCGGTCAAGCGCATAATACTGGCTGGCGGTGGCAATATCGGAATGCGTTTAGCTCAAGCACTCGAGGGGCGTTACCAAGTCAAGCTTATCGATCGCAATTTCGAACGCACTCGCATGCTGTCTGAGGTCTTGGAGAAGACCATCGTTCTACAGGGCGACGCCGCCGACGAAGAATTACTGCTTGAAGAAAACATTGAGAATACCGATGTGTTCTGCGCACTGACTAACGACGAAGAAGCCAACATTCTTTCCGCGATGCTCGCCAAGCGACTGGGTGCACGCAAAGTGATGTCGCTGATCAATCGGGCTTCTTATGTCGACCTGGTGCACAGTGAGGCGATCGATATTGCCCTGTCACCGCAGCAAGCCACCATCGGTAGTTTGCTGACACATGTACGCCGTGGTGATGTGGTTGCCGTGCATTCACTCCGACGTGGCGCCGCAGAGGCCATCGAGGCAGTGGCGCATGGCGACAAGGGCAGCTCAAAAGTGGTTGGGCGTGCGCTGCAGGATATCAAACTGCCGCAAGGCACTACGATTGGCGCCATTGTGCGCGGTGATCAGGTCATCATTGCGCATCACGATACCGTGATCGAAACCGGTGACCATGTCATCTTGTTCATGGTTGATAAACGGCGTATATCCGAAGTCGAACGGATGTTCCAGGTCAGCGTGACATTCTTATAGTCTTTCCATGCACGCCTGAGCGGTTGTGTATCGCGGCGCAGATTTCGATACGCGCTGCGACGATGCATAGTTATTGCTATACAATTTCAGGCCATACAGCGCATTTTTGGTTTGCTGCTGATGATATTCAGTACTACGTTGTTGCCGCGTCTATGGTGGTATCGGCGCGGTACGCCGATGGCGAGATGATGCCGTTCCTGGATGGCTTCATGCTGCTGTCAGGTATGAATTCCTCGTTGCATTTTGTTGCCTGGCGCAGTCTGAGTATGCGGCCCTACTTCTGCGATTCCGAGGTGCATGCCTATCCCGCAGCGCTGGGCTGACGGCCCTTACCACTGTGAGCTATCTCTATTACACAGCGACCTATCAGGATTTGGCCAGTGCCCTGCATCATGGTTTATTCCAAGCAGTCTCGATTGGCACCACTACCGGCTTAACTACGGCTCAATATCATATCTGGCTGGGTTTTCTACCTGTGCTTCTGCTGTTCACCAGCTTTATCGGTGGCTGTGCTGGTTCGACGGGCGGCGGTATGAAAGTGATGCGTTTTTTATTGTTGCACAAGCAAGATGGCCGTGAAATTACCCGCTTGGCACATCCCAACGCACAAATACCTGTGAAGATCGGCAAGAAGGCTCTACCTGATCGTGTAGTGGATTCCGTATGGGGCTTTTTCGCGGGTTACATGACAGTTTTTAGCGTGCTGCTGCTGATCCTGATGGCAACGGGTCTGGATCAGGTGACTGCCTTTTCCACTGTTGCTGCCTGCATGAATAATCTTGGCCCAGGTCTCGGCGCAGTTGGATTTCCTTCCGCTGATCTCAATGATATCGCCAAGTGGGTGCTGTGTGTCGCCATGCTGCTTGGGTACCTAGAGATTTTCACGCTATTGGTATTGTTGTCGCCCGCCGTTTGGTGCAATTGACCCTTATGGCAGATCAGGTGGGTATCGCTGTATTGCGCGCTGGTTGGGATGATCGCTATCGCGACGCACCGCTGGATATACCCGTGCCAGCTGCGGTATTGCGCGACTATGTGTATCTGCTACCGCCACGGGGACCCGCCTTGGATCTTGCTTGCGCAGCAGTGTTTACGCATTGATGCTTGGGATCTCTCGCCGGTAGTTATCACGCAGCTCCAAACGCTGGTAATCCAACAGCAATTGAATGTGACCACTACGGTGCGCGACGTTGTGACGCAGCCGCCCTTGGCGATGAGCTATGATGTCATCACCGTTAGTTATTTTCTGGAGCGTGCCTTGGCGCCGGCATTGATGGCGGCCTTGCGTCCGGGCGGATTGCTGTTTTATCAGACATTCGGTCCAGAACGTATTGACGATCGTGGGCCGCGGAATCCGGTCTATCGTTTGGATGTGGGTGAGTTGCTACGGTTGTCCGCGGATCTTACGCCTTGTCTCTATCGTGAAGAGCATCGCGGGGGTGATCTGCAACAGGGATTGCGTGGGGAGGTCATGCTCGTTGGCGTGCGCCCTCCTCTGTAAATTCAAAGGATTTATGAAATGAGCATTATCGACAACTTCGAGAAGATGTTGGCTGGCGGTACGGACAACGCGCTGCTCCGTTACGGTCTGGGTAACGAATATATTAAGATCGGCGACGCGTTGGCCGCCGTGCGACATCTGCGCCATGCGGTCGAACATGATCGCGCGTACTCCGCGGCCTGGAAGCTACTGGGCAAGGCGTTGACTGAACAGGGTGATGCCATGGCGGCCATGCAGGCGTACACAACCGGTATAGAAGTGGCGGAACAAAAAGGCGATAAACAGGCGGCCAAAGAGATGCAGGTGTTTTTGCGTCGGCTGGAGAAGGCACAACCATCCACTTAGGATATCGGTCTGATGGACTAGATTCGCGGCACCGACGGGCCATCTGGATCACGAATACTTTAGCGCATTCCTAATAAATCTTGGGCTCACCCACTGGCCGCGTTCGGAAGCGACGGTAGCTCCATTGATACTGTTCCGGGCATAGGCGCACACAGGCCTCGATGCCCGCATTCATTGCTGTTGCCGCAATCGTGGCATCTGCGTCATCAATGCCAGCGGGTGCCGGGAGGCAATGTAGTTGATAGCCCTGTGTCCCAGGCAGCCGCTCACAAAAACAAATGAACACGGGCGCGCCTGTTTTACGTGCGAGCCTGCTGAGGAGGACCATGCTGTTTGCGGGTATGCCAAAAAAAGGCGCGAAGGTGCCACCGCTTTGCCCAGGGTCTTGATCGGGCAGGATGCCAATTACATCGCCATGTGAAAGCGCTTCATAGAGATTGCGTATGCCCTTGGCGTCCGTGGCGACTAGCCGTGCCCCCAGCCGTTCCCTACCTCGCCGGATCAGGTGATCTAATCCAGCGAGACGTGGAAGTTTGTAGAGAGACGTGATTCCCCAGCGGTCGGCGGCGATATGCCCCGCCATCTCCCAACTGCCGTGATGCGGCGTGGCGACGATCACGCCCCGCCCCGCCTGTATGGCGGCTTTGACGGCCGCTTCGCCATTTACGGGCTCAACGATCATTGCCTGGATTTTGGTTGGAGGCCATAGCCACATGGGGCCTGCCTCCAGGAGAGTTTTTGCTGTCTCAATCAAACTGAGGCGAACCAGGCGCTGGTGTTCTTGCGGTGATAATTCCGGTAGGCACAGGCGCAGATTGATTTCACTGATCCGCCGGAAAGAGTTGGGTGTGTGGGCCAATAGCTGGCCGATCAGGGTTGCCAGACGCCGATTCCAGCTCAAGGGCAAGACGGCAAACAACTTCAATAGGCTAGCTATCAAGCGTACGCGCATAAAGAGCACACTCGATAGGCTGGAGGACTATTTTTTGGGTTAAACCCAATTATTGGCTGCATATTTGTCTATATATTACAGTAATTCCCACATCGCCAAAAATAATCAGCCCAATATTGGTGGAAGAACAGATATTTCGCGTCACGAGATCATTATCTAGCGACAGACTTGCGTTTCGGCGCCGTACTTGGGTGTTCATGGATATTTTTTGCTAAATTATCACTCATAAGTGGGCGCATGCTAGACAATATTGTCTTAAATAGGATTTTGTTGTGGGATTCTTCGCGCTCTAAGAGCGATTTCATATGCGCCCGCTGGGTTGGCATGCGGAAACAGGCCGGGCAGTTGTCTCGGATCACCGGCAATCCGCCAGTCTCGCTGAAGGCGCGCAATTGTCGCTCACGGACATAAACCAGGGGTCGGATAACCCGCACATCGCCAGCGTCATTCAGATAGTGTGCCTTCATGGTTTGCAGGCGCCCCTCGTGAAAAGCCGACATTAGAAAGCTTTCTGCCAGGTCATCCAGATGTTGGCCTAGGGCGAGTACGTTGTATCCCTGTTGGCGGGCCGTGTGGTACATCACACCGCGTTTCATGCGCGAGCACCAGCTGCAGTATGACGGATTCTTCAGATGCGATTTGGCGCGCATCATGATCGGTTCGCGGATGAAGTGGTAGGGAACGCCAAGTGCTGCTAGATAGCCTTGTAGGGGCGATGGATCGAAACCCTCTACCATAGGATCGACAGTGATTGCACCCAACTCAAACTGAATCGGTGCGTGACGCTGCAGGTGGCGTAGGATATGCAATAGTGAGAGCGAGTCCTTGCCACCGGAAATACCCAGTAAAATACGATCGCCGGCACGAATCATGGCGTAATCGCCAATTGCACGACCGACCGGGCGGAGTAACGCCTTGGGTGGGCGTAATACGGTGCTTGTCTGAGCTTTCATGGCGAAACCCACTGGACCCTGGTTCGGCATGCATGATGCCGCGTACACTCTGATCTGCAAAGTCTTAAGAGCCTCTGATAAATTCTGTCTAGCGGGCAACTTCCCCTTCAGTATATTAATTTGAGGCTCTCTAACTATACTGACACCCAAGTGACAATAGGGAAGGGAGATATCAGCGTGAGCGATTTGCATGTGCAAGGAATTTCGCCAACGCAGGCGTGGGAGTTTCTCCAGAAAACGCCGCGTGCACTCCTGATAGATGTGCGTTCCAACATGGAATTTCTGTTCGTGGGACATCCCACTGGTGCGGTTCATGTCCCCTGGATTGATGAACCCGATTGGCAGGTCAATCCACATTTTGTTGTGCAAATACGCCAGCTGGTGTTGGGTGGTGTGTGCGGTGCTGATGGTGATTTCAGTTGCGCCCCGATTGTGCTCATCTGCCGCAGCGGAAAGCGCTCCCTGGAGGCAGGCAAGCTGTTGATAAAAAATGAATTTAAAGAAATCTACAACGTGTCGGAAGGATTCGAGGGCGAATTAGATGCTAGCCATCACCGTAGTAGTGTAGGGGGTTGGCGCTTCCATGGGCTGCCCTGGGAGCAGTGCTGAGTAACGCTGGGCTGACCATTCTTGCGAATGAATCTGGTTGTCGCGTTGACTCCCCGGGTCCGGGCAGAATATATTGCAACTCCGGTGCTTGCGCCGGGGGGGATTACAATATTTGATTCGTTGGCCTCTGCAGAGGCGGCTGGCGCTGAATCGCAATCCTGAATTTACGAAGGTCACCCACAGGGCGGAATGTCTGCGATCAGTGCGCTGATGTAGCATATCTGCCTGGATAGCCAAATAAATCGCAGTGTTGGAGGAGGATTTTTATGTCTGATGCAATGGATACTGGCCAGATGGACCAATGGCTGAATCAAAAGCTGGACGAATTGCTGCCGACCAAGCTGGCAAATATCGAAGCCAGCAGAACCCCATCTATGGCCATCATTGCCACCAAGGGCACCCTGGACTGGGCCTACCCTCCCTTCATCCTGGCCTCCACCGCTGCCGCGTTGGGTTGGGAAGCCAGCATTTTCTTCACCTTCTACGGCCTGCTGCTGCTGAAGAAGGA
>JBGSOE010000463.1:0-3404 GCA_041739295.1 Thiohalobacterales bacterium
CCTTGCTGCACCGGCCCGGCAGCGCTTTTCAGCGCAACCGGATCCGCAATCACCAATGTTTCCGACAAGCCCCGCCGTCAAGGGCGCGGCCCGCGAAAACGGACGATGGGCGGTATATGGGGGTTGGGCATGACGGGGGGAAGACGGGGGAGCAACGCGAGAACCGATCACTGCACCCAACTATGCAAGTGCAGAGTTCCTAGATAAGCTATCTGGGACCGCGCACTTACCAGACTAGTCAAGTGACCCATCAAAACCAATTCACCAACGGATACCGTCGCTCACAAAGGAGTCACGGGAACGCATGTCGTCAAGCCGACCTCAGCCGGATACATGAGAAGAACTGGAAATGATTACACCCGAAGAGAAAGCCCTGTGGGAGACCCCCCCTAAGGAAGTCATCGAGCACCTTAGTGATCCTGAGATCAACGAAAAGTATGCCAGTGGCGAGGGGCGCATTGTCGTCGAAAACAATCGCGAGAAGCTGCCTGGTTTCTATCAGCAACTCCTGAATCGCGATTATATGGATCTTCGTCCCTTCTACCAGCGTCGACCGCGGTGGGATGAGGAGCGCCAGAGCCGATTGATTGAGTCCTTTCTCATAAATCTACCTGTTCCGCCTATATTTCTATACGAAAAGAGCTTCAATTCTTACGAAGTAATGGATGGACAGCAAAGAATCACCGCAATTAAGGATTTTTTCGGAAATAAACTTCGCCTAAAGGGCCTACAATACTGGCCTGAATTAAACGGTCGCACTTATGATACTCTTCCGAAGATGGTAAAAGCCGGAATTGATCGACGCTCAATTTCATCGATTGTTATGCTGAAGGAGTCGGCACCTGAAGACGAGGACGCCATCAGACTACGAGAGATAGTTTTCGAACGACTGAATACCGGCGGGATCGAACTTGAGCGTCAGGAGATCAGAAACGCGCTCTTTCACGGCGCTTTTAATGAGCTTCTCATGGAGCTATCTCGCCACGATGTTATTCGTAGGGCTTGGCGCCTCCCAGAATACCACCCAGATGAGATGGCCTCTGGAAACACAGCACTCCTTGATAACAACTTCTTTAAGAAGATGGAGGACGTGGAACTTGTCTTGCGCTTTTTTGCCCTTAGAAATGTCGAGCACTACACAAGGGGCATGCAAGGCTTTCTAGACCTTTACATGGGAAGAGCATCCCGGCTTAGCTCCGTTGCACAACATAGACTCCGTGACTTGTTTCTATCTGTGATGGATCTGGTCGATGAGGTGTATGGGGATACCGCTTTCCAACCTTATGATCCCGAAAACGACCAATGGGCACCCCGCCCTCAGAAGGCTTTTTTCGACGCCGTAACCGTGGGCTTTTCGAGGCATATCGACGAACGAGAGATGCTAATCGCCCGCAAGGATCTGATCCTAGAAAATACAAAGCTTCTTTTTAAGAAGCACGAGCGTGGGACATTCACTGGTCGAGGGAATACAAAGGCGGACATTCAAAATCGCATCGATTTATTCTCCGAGATGCTGAGCGAGACAATCCGGTAGCACCATGTTCTCCAAAGCTCACGAGGTATTGGTTGCCGAGGTGTCAAACCTTAGAGCGTATCTTGAAACCACTTACGCCATGAGAGGAGTCATAAGCGACATCCAACAAACCTCAGAGCCAACCTCGATAGAGTTTGATCTGGCAGCTATAAAGAGCGCAGCACCTCACGCGACACGGTGGCGTGTCTTGGAGCACACATTAATTATTGGTCGCCTTTACGCCATTTATGAGAGTTTTTTCGAAAGCCAACTATCGGAATGGATTGATTTTCTTACCAAGAATTATCGCTTCCATCAACTTCCACAGAAGATAGTCGACAGCTACCCTCACGGATTCGCGAATATCGTAGGCATGCTACCCTCAGCACGATATCCGCAACTAAATACAAAAGACCTCATTTCAAGTTATCATGGCGCACTTTCCGGAAAACGCAATTATTACCTATTTCCTGAGTGCCTAACACACCACAAAAACAATCTTAGGTGGAGTGACCTGCATGAAATACTAGTAAAATGTGGCGTCGGTGATTTTGATGGCTGGATTTCCGCTGTGAGCACGGAACACCCAGGTTCGCGCTTCCGCGGTGAACATGCCATAGGACAAATCAGCGCCAGACTTCGCGACTTCATACAGTATCGCAACGACAGTTCCCACGGATCAATTTCGACCGATGAGATCCTAGGTCACGATGAACTACTCGAACTTATTCAGTTCGTGATTGATTTCACCAAGGCCTTTGATGACTTCATAAAATGGAAAATGATCGAGGTCCTCCTCAAAAGAGGAAAAGCGATATTAGCAGCCACCGTGACGGAGGTATTCCGAAAATCCGGCGCGTTTATTTGCATTACAAACAAGGTAAAATTCCAGATCGGACAAACTGTGTTTGTAAAGAAGCGCGGAGATTTGAATCAGTGCTCTATTCAATCTCTGCAGCTTAACGACAAGAACACGAACATTGTCAGTGCGAAGAAAGGCACCGAGTTGGGCATGCAGTTGACGACGCTCCCTCAGAAAGGCGCGCAGATCTACATGATGTAGTCATTGGGTGCCCCAACTCAGCTCGCCCGCGCCTGCACCCAGTTGTGCCACTCGCCTTCCGAGCCGTGGAAGACGTTCAAATCAATCTTCTCGTTGACGCCGTGCGACAGGCCGGAGCCGGAATATTGCCAGAAGAGCCATTTGCGGCCGGGATAGACCTTGGAGGGGTGGGCGGCGACGGAGCGGAGCCAGAAGGGGTAGTCGGCAAACTCGCCCTTGAGGTTGTCGCGGTAGAAGTCGGGCGCGGTGTAGATGATCGGGCGCTGGCCGTAGTGGCGCTCCAGCTTGTCCATGAAGACCTGCATCTTCTCCAGCACCTTGGCGCGCGACAGGCGGCGCTTGCAGCTGGATTCGCCATTGTACTCGACGTCGATGACCGGCGGCAGGGCGCCGGCCTCGCGCGGCACGTTGCGGATGAACCAGTCGGCCTGTTCGCCGGCCGTGCGGCACCAGTAGAAGAAGTGGTAGGCGCCGCGTTTGATGCCGGCTTCCTTGGCGCGCCGCCAGTTCTTCTTGAACATCGGGTCGAGATGGTCGCCGCCGTCGGTCGCCTTGATATAGGCGAAGTTGGCCCCTTGGGTGCGAAGCTTCGCCCAGTCGATGTCGCCCTGCCAGCGCGACACGTCGACGCCATGCACGGCGAGCTTCTTCGGCGACTGCTTGCCGAAATTGATCGGCTTGGCGTCGCGGAACTGGCGGCTGTAGACGCGCGAGGTCTTTTGCGACGGATCGGCGGCGATCGGCGGCTCGGGCGTCATCAGGGCTGCGACCGGGCGTTCGTTCGGCACGGCCATGCCGAGCGTTTCCTGCGCCGGCGCGAAGATTGCG
>JBGSOE010000001.1:0-15015 GCA_041739295.1 Thiohalobacterales bacterium
CCCTCTCCCTGTCCCTCTCCCGTCAAGGGAGAGGGACGAATCTTTCAACATCTCTCAACGTGTACGCGGGCAAACTTCGTAATCCTTGAAGAAGTAGGCGATCTCCGCCTTGGCGGTATCCGGACCATCGGATCCATGCACAGCATTTTCCTCAACGGTCTTGGCGAAGTCGGCGCGGATGGTGGCCGGCGCGGCATCCTTCGGGTTGGTCGCGCCCATGATCTCACGATTCCTGGCAATGGCGTTCTCGCCTTCCAGCACTTGCACCATCACTGGACCGGACGTCATGAAAGCAACGAGGTCGTTGTAGAACGGACGCTCTTTGTGCACGGCATAGAAACCACCGGCCTGCTCCTTGCTCAGGTGCATCATCTTGGCGGCGACGATCTTCAGGCCGCCCTTCTCGAAACGGGCATAGATCTCACCGATCACGTTCTTGGCAACAGCGTCAGGCTTGATGATGGAAATGGTACGTTCAACCGCCACGGTAAAACCCCAGGGAATTTCGGATGAGAATAATATAAACCCGCGAATAGCCGCGGGTTTGATGTTCAGAATTCAGACTGCGGTAGTGTACCGCCGGAGGCAATTCCGGGCAATTGTCGGGGTTCAATCCCGTTCCTCGATCCAGGCCGCCTGAATGGCCTCCAGGATCTTCTCACCGCTGTGACCCGGATCGTCGTCGAACTCGTCCAGGGCCATGACCCAGTTGCGTAAATCCACGAAATTGACCCGTTGCGGGTCCACGTCGGGATGTGTCTCGTCCAAGGCGATAGCAATATCGAGGATATCAGTCCATTTCATGATTAATGGTGCTCGCTGACCATGTTAATGGTGTATTTGGGAATCTCCACGACTAGGTCGGTACTCCCGACCACCGTCTGGCAACTCAGCCGGGAATCAGGGTCCAGGCCCCAGGCCTTGTCCAGTAGATCCTCTTCGGTCTCTTCCGGCTCATTGATCGACTCCGCGCCCTCACGGATATACACATGACAGGTGGTGCAGGCGCAAGACTTCTCACAGGCATGTTCAATGTCGATGCCGTTCTTCAGGGCCGCGTCGCAAATGGTGATACCAGGCTCTACCTGGATGACCGCCCCTTCCGGGCAGATCTCTTCGTGGGGCAGGAAAATTATCTGGGTCATAGTTTCTCATTCGGAAAATAACTTGAGGTGCAAAACAATTGAGGTCAGAGCCGAATTAGTTACTGTTGGCGCGTACTTCAATCCTTGGCGGTGGAATTCGGGTCTGACCCCAATTGTTTACCCAATTTATGTTCACATCCTCATTAATTGAAATCTTCGACCGCATGACCGGCCATGGCCTTGCGGATATTGGCGTCCATTCGCCGTGCGACATAGTCGGCACTGGCCTTTTCCACTGCCTCAATGGCGCGTTTGATGGCGCGGTGATCGTCACCCCTGCGCAGGCTATTCAATTCAGCGGCAGCGGCTTCAATACGGGCGCGCTCATCGTCAGCGAGAAACAAATCGCCGTCCGTCGCCAAAGCGGACTGCAAGGCCTCAATGACACGATCCGCTTCGACCTGTTGTTCGCGCAGACGACGCGCGCCCATATCATCATGCGCATAGGTCATGGAGTCGCGCAGCATGGTCTCGACTTCGGTGTCTGACAAACCATAGGATGGTTTGACTTGGATACTGGCCTGTACGCCACTGTTCTCTTCACGCGCGGTAACACCAAGCAGACCGTCGGCATCGACCTGAAAGGTTACGCGGATGCGCGCCGCACCTGCCACCATCGGCGGAATGCCGCGCAATTCGAAACGCGCCAGCGAACGGCTGTCGCTGACCAATTCGCGTTCACCCTGGCACACATGCAGCGCCATGGCGGTCTGACCATCTTTAAAGGTTGTGAAATCCTGCGCGCGCGACACCGGAATGGTGGTATTGCGCGGGATAATCTTTTCGATCAGTCCACCCATGGTCTCGATGCCAAGCGACAGCGGGATCACGTCCAGCAACAGCATCTCGTCTTCGGGTTTATTGCCAGCCAACACGTCGGCCTGGATGGCAGCACCGATAGCGACAACCTTATCCGGATCAATATCGACCCGTGGCGCACGCTTGAAATACTCACCGACACGTTCGCGCACACGCGGCACACGGGTGGAACCGCCAACCATCACGACTTCGCTGATATCGGCGATTTTCAAACCGGCATCTCGCAATGCGCGACGGCAAGGGCTCAATGTCTGTGCAATCAGCGGATCAATGAGTTCATTAAGTTGTGCGCGCGTTAGTGCGCCTTCCCAATGACTGCCGTCCATCAATTCTATCTTCAACGCTGCGCTGCCGGCATCGGTCAGCGCCTCTTTGGCGGCGCAGGCATCGCGCATCAAGCGGCGCATCTGTTTGTGGTCAGCATCATCACCAATACCGGCTTGTTGCATGATCCAGCCAGCGATCACACGATCCATATCGTCACCGCCGAGCGCGGTGTCACCGGCCGTCGCCAGCACTTCAAACACACCTTTATTCAAGCGCAGGATGGACACATCGAAGGTGCCACCGCCAAGATCGTAGACAGCAATAACACCGTCTGTATTCTTATCCAGACCATAGGCCACGGCTGCGGCAGTCGGTTCGTTCAGCAACCGCAGCACATTCAGATTGGCAAGCTTGGCGGCATCTTTGGTGGCCTGGCGCTGCGCATCATCGAAGTATGCCGGTACGGTGATCACCACGCCGGTCAATTCACCGCCGAGGCTCTGTTCAGCACGGGCACGCAGTACATTGAGAATTTCGGCCGACACCTCAACCGGACTGACGTCGCCACCGACAGTGTGAATGCGCGGCATACCGGAATCGCTTGGTACAAAGGTATAGGGCAGATGCGCGCCCACGGTTTTGACGTCTTCAACGCCGCGACCCATCAGACGTTTCGCGGAGGCGATAGTATTGAGCGGGTCTTGCGCCGCAGCAGCCTTGGCCTCGATACCAACAACACGCTCGCCCGTGGCGAGATAGCGCACCACTGACGGCAGCAGATGCCGGTCATCTGCATCGGGCAGCGTATCTGCCTGACCGCTGCGCACCGTCGCCACCAGTGAATTGGTGGTACCGAGATCGATGCCCGCCGCCAGCCGATGCTGGTGCGGGGCAGTCGATTGTCCAGGTTCTGAGATTTGCAGTAAGGCCATAGCTAAAGACAATATTCCTGTACGCTCTCCCGTCGGGAGATATTTTCAGCCCGCTTCGTCTTCCAGATCCGCTTCCAATTCCTGCGCTTCTTGCGCCAGTTTGCGGAAGAACTGCATGCGCTGCACCGCCATCAAGGCCGGTTCGGAAACAGTGGCGTCAGCGGCGAGCAATGCATCCAGGTCAATGCTCAATGCAGCGAGGCGTGCATCTACCTGATCCAGGATGGAACTCAGCGCCGCAACCGGATCGCTCGCCTCGCGCACCTCACTCAAGGCCTCGCGCAGTTCCATCTGCTCCATCAGGAATTCCGAATCCTGATGGGTGTTGCGTTCATCATCGAAACGATGGCCACGCAACTCGAGCAGGTAACGTGCCCGCGCCAAATCATCCTTCAGGACTCGATAGCCTTCGTTGATCTGCGCGGCCTGCTGCATGGCCATGCGGCGCTCCTGATCCGGCGCGCTCGCGAAACGATCCGGATGCACCAGCCGCTGCAGTTCGCGGTATCGTTGATCCAGCAATGCGCGATCAACTGCGTAGCTTACCGGCAGGCCGAACAGTTCGAAGTAATTCTGTTTGAGATCGACAGACATCAGGCCTGGATTACTGGATTATGTGAACAAAAGCCCGCGCCCGGCCTGGGGCGCCGCCGTTTCCGCGCGCTCAGGTATTGAAACTCTCGCCGCAACCACAGGTATCTTTGACGTTCGGGTTGTTGAACTTGAAACCTTCGTTCAATCCCTCTTTGCCATAGTCCAGTTCGGTGCCATCCAGGTACGCAAGACTCTTTGGATTCACGATGACCTTGACACCATGGCATTCGAATACCTGGTCTTCAGGCTCCACTGAATCGACAAACTCCAGTACATAGGCCATACCGGAACAGCCCGTGGTCTTGACGCCAAGGCGCAGGCCAACACCCTTGCCACGGTTGGTCAGAAAGTTTCTTACGCGGGTTGCCGCAGTCTCGGTCAGTGTAATTGCCATGCGTACTTATACCTCGTCAGCGATCAATGCGCTTACGCGCTTTTGACCTGATCCTTACCCTGCTTGCCCTGATAGTCCGCGATCGCGGCCTTGATCGCGTCTTCGGCCAACACCGAACAGTGGATCTTCACCGGCGGTAACGCCAGCTCTTCCGCTATCTGCGTGTTCTTGATCTGACTCGCCTGGTCCAGGGTCTTGC
Organism: Thiohalobacterales bacterium; assembly: GCA_041739295.1. GTDB lineage: Bacteria > Pseudomonadota > Gammaproteobacteria > Thiohalobacterales > Thiohalobacteraceae > JAHJQQ01. Next base: position 4,351 of record JBGSOE010000001.1, read on the forward strand.
CCTTCACCCATTCGGTCAGCAGACTGGAACTGGCAATCGCGCTGCCACAGCCGTAGGTCTTGAACTTCGCGTCTTCGATCACGCCCTGCGCATTCACCTTGATCTGCAGCTTCATCACGTCGCCGCAGGCCGGTGCGCCCACCATGCCGGTGCCAACTCGCGTGTCCGCCTTATCCAGGCTGCCCACGTTGCGCGGGTTCTCGTAGTGGTCCAGTACTTTGTCACTGTAGGCCATGACTTACTCCTCGATATCGGCTGTTACGTTCATCGGCAACGGTGTTCTGACCGCTGCGCGTCTGTCATCCCAGGTACTAGGTGCTAGATTCTAGGGCCGAGGGAGGAAGCCGTATTTTGCCTCGTCCCTAGCACCTAGCACCTCGTCCCTGGCCGGGCTTCGCCCGGCCTAATGCGCCGCCCACTGCACGGTGCTCAAATCAATGCCTTCCTGATGCATCTCCCACAGCGGGGAGAGCTCTCTGAGCTTCGCCACTTTGTCCTTCACCAGGGCGATGGTGTAGTCCACTTCTTCGGCGGTGCTGTACCGGCCCAGGGTAAAGCGGATCGAGCTGTGGGCCAGTTCGTCGTTACGGCCGAGGGCTCTGAGCACATAGCTCGGCTCTAACGAGGCGCTGGTGCAGGCGCTGCCGGACGAGACCGCCAGGTCTTTCAGCGCCATGATCAGGCTCTCGCCTTCGACAAAGTTGAAGCTGATGTTCAGATTGCCGGCCACCCGTTGATTGAGATCACCGTTGACGTACACCTCATCCATGTCCTGCAGACCGTTCAACAGGCGTTGGCGCAGGGCCAGGATGCGCGGGGTCTCTTCGGCCATCTCGGCCTTGGCAATCCGGAACGCCTCACCCATGCCGACGATCTGGTGGGTCGCCAAGGTGCCGGAGCGCAGGCCGCGTTCGTGGCCACCGCCGTGCATCTGGGCTTCCAGACGCACTCTCGGTTTACGTTGCACGTACAGGGCGCCGATGCCCTTCGGGCCGTAGATCTTGTGCGCCGAGAAGCTCATCAGGTCGACCGCCAAGGTCGCCAGGTCGATCGCGACCTTGCCCGGGCTCTGGGCGGCGTCGACGTGCAGCAGTACACCCTTGGCGCGACAGATCTCACCGAGCTTGTGAATATCCTGGATCACGCCGATCTCGTTGTTCACGTGCATCACGGACGCCAGGATGGTGTCGTCGCGTAAGGCGGCGGCGAAGGTCTCCAGGTTGAGCAGGCCATCGGGCTGCGGTTCCAGATAGGTCACTTCAAAGCCTTCGCGTTCCAGCTGGCGGCAGGTGTCAAGCACCGCTTTGTGTTCGGTCTTCACCGTGACCAGATGCTTGCCCTTCTTCTGATAGAAGTGCGCGGCACCCTTGATGGCGAGATTGTTGGACTCGGTCGCACCGCTGGTAAAGACAATCTCTTTGGGATCGGCACCGACCAGCGCGGCGACGTGTTCACGCGCGCGCTCGACCGCGGCCTCCGCGTCCCAGCCAAACGGGTGGCTGCGCGAGGCCGGGTTGCCGAAGTTGCCTTCACGGGTCAAACAGGCGCACATCGCTTCTGCAACCCGCTCGTCCACCGGTGTCGTCGCGCTGTAATCAAAATAGATCGGCGTCTTTAACGTCATGTCCGTTCCTGTTCTATCTGTTTGTACCTTGCCACCTGGGCAGGCAAATTTCGTCCGTCGCTGCAGCAAGGTACCGAAGCGTTGAAGTCGGCTACATCTGCAAGTATTGCCCCGCGAGTGTGCTGTGAAGGTCTACGCTACTAAACCTGACGACGCATCGCGGGAGACTGCTTGATCAAACCCGCGCTGTCACGATAGTAATCGGCACTTCAATCTCATGTCGGCGCTTCGCTTGGTCCTGACGTTCCGCCACATCACGTACACCACCGCGCGCCATCAAGCTTCCCAGGGTAACTTCTCTGAGAAAGCTGCTTATCTGCGTGCTGAGATCAGTCCATAATTCGTGTGTCAGGCAACGCTCGTCATTGTGACAATTGGACATGCCACCACAGCGGGTCGTATCGACATTCTCATCCACCGCTGTGATCACATCCGCAACGGCGATTTGGTCTGACGAGCGACTCAGTGAATAACCACCACCGGGGCCGCGCGTGCTGAGCACTAAACCTTCCTTGCGTAACCGGGTAAACAGCTGTTCCAAATAGGACAGCGAGATCCCCTGACGCTCTGAAATCTCCGCGAGCTTGACCGGCCCTTTACCGCAATGGAACGCTAGATCGAGCATCGCCGTTACGGCATACCGCCCTTTCGTCGTAAGTTTCATGATTCAACCTGAGCTGTTAAACTGCGCGCCCTGTTCGAGCCGGCGGCTAAGGTGACATACCTTAGTAATTTAGTCAAGAATTACCCCGAGTCTCATCCGGAACCTCTCCACTCGCATCTAGGAGCCCTTCTTCAGGCGCGGACGAGGTATTTATAAGTTCGCAAGGTCCAAGCGGCGGCAGCTCGGTTGTATCCAGCTCTGCCCCTAACGCTTTCATGCCCTTGCACATTTCTTCCAAACGCTGATCCATGAGATGTATATGGTCCAGCATGCGATTGATCGCATTAGCTACCGGGTCAGGCATATCTTTGCTGGTGCCATAGGCATCGAACCCCATCTTGCGGGCAATTGCCGCACGGTGCTCTGGGGTCTCGTCATGACGTGCCGCGACCACGCGCCCAGGAACACCAACAACGGTGGCGTCCGCTTCAACATCCTTGAGGACCACGGCGTTTGAACCGATCCGCACGCCATTATTGATGGTGATGGGTCCTAGCACTTTCGCGCCCGCCCCGATGACCACATCATTGCCAAGCGTCGGATGGCGTTTGCCCTTCTGCCAGCTGGTACCACCTAGAGTAACGCCGTGATAAAGCGTGCAGTCGTCGCCGATCTCAGCGGTTTCACCGATTACCACGCCCATGCCATGGTCGATGAAAAAACGGCGGCCGATGCGTGCGCCGGGATGGATCTCAACACCGGTAAACCAACGCATCAGGGCGGAAATAAATCGTCCCAGCCATTTGAACCCGGCGTTCCACAGCCAATGACTCAATCGGTGCACCAGAATCGCATGCAAGCCTGGATAGGTCGTCAAGACCTCGAAGGTCGTGCGCGCCGCCGGGTCGCGGTCAAATACACAACGCACATCTTCTCGCAAACGTTCGAACATGATGGCCATCTAGGTGATGTTGGCTAAGCAACGGAATCTGCGCCGGCATAAGACCGACTAACGAACTCAGGTATTGTACCGACTTGACCTGGGCATGGGTAGGATTACACCCAGAATCGGCATGCGAATCCTGCTGTTATTCACACCCAGCTGATATACATCAAACTGATCATTCATCAGAACGCGTCGAGCGCGCCTTCGCCTGCGCCGCGCTGAGAATACCGCGCAGGATACCGACTTCATGGGTATCCAGCTGTGCGCGCTGAAACAGTCGCCGCAAACGATGCAACAACTGACTGGGACGGGTTGGATCAAGAAACTCAAGCTCTATAATCGTCTGTTCGAGGTGGGCATAGAAATGCCCCATACCTTCCGCCGTACAGGGTGGAAATTCCGGCGGCGAGCCTTTCCATTCACCGGCCAGATGTGCCATATGCACTTCATAGGCAACCACCTGTACCGCCTGGGCAAGATTGAGCGAGGAATAATCCGGATTGGACGGGATGTGTACCAACGCATGACAGCGTTCAAGCTCTTCGTTACTAAGGCCGGATTGTTCGCGGCCGAAAACCAGTGCGACGGGTGTATCACGACTCGCCTGCAACACCCGCTGCGCACAGGTGCGTGGATCGTCTTCTAGCAAGCGAACACTGCGTAGACGCGCACTGGCACCGATAACCAAGCCACAATCCGCCACCGCCTCATCAAGGGTATTGCAAAGGCGCGCGCGGGCCAGCAGATCATCCGCACCCGCAGCACGCGCGGTTGCCTCAGCATTGGGAAACTGCGCCGGCTGCACCAGTACCAGCTGATCCAGACACATATTCTTCATGGCACGTGCCACGGCACCGATATTGCCGGGATGACTGGTATGCACCAGCACGATATGCACGTTATTCAACATTCGTGGATCTTCGCGCTCAGGGATTGGGCAGATGTGCCGCGCAAAACGCGACCATCTCCGGCAACAAGATCTGCCAGGCAGCATTGGCGGCCTGAGCACCGCCATACGGTGACTGTGCGAGTGCAGGCTGACGCGATTCGAAAATGCGACTGGCGATTACTTTACGTGATTCCAAATCAACCAACTGCAGTCGGATCCGTATCTCAAATTGACTCGGGTTCATGCGGAAGTCGTGACTGAAGTCGAGCACTTCGATATCCAATCGCAACTGCGGCGTTGCAGCAGATCCAACGCGTATCACGGCCGCATAACGCCCGCTCGCCTCGAAGGCTTCAATCAGGCCCGGCATCATTAGCTGCGGCGGTGCGTCAGCCCAGCGGCTACTCGCAAAATACTGTAATGCGTAATCCTGATTGTGATAGGCCATGCGCGGCGTATCCAGATCAGTACGCGCCAGTGGCAGCGCAATCAGCAATACCGGACTATCCGGCGCAGCCGGTATAACGGGTGGTAACTGCACATCCAAGGTGTAGCGCTCAACAATAGCCGACTTGGGCTTGGGCAAAACCGAGCAAGCTGTCATCAGCTGACTGGTAATGACAACCAGCATGGAAATAATGGTGATGTAACGATTCATTTGTCTATCTCGTTCACTCATTCGCCTGGGCCTGGAACTTCCAATCGCGGACCATATAGGACTGCACGTGGATCTTCTTCGAGGCGGTTACTCAGGCGTTGGAAGCTTGAAGTCAATTGACGCATCTCTGCCAATAGCGCCTCCATTTCAGGCAGTGTACGGCCACCCAGAGTCTTTAGACTGTCACCGCCGGCGTGTATCTGTTCGCGTACTTCACGGGTGGCCAGAGAAATATCATCTACCATAACCTGCAAAGTACCGATGGCCGTATCCACACGCTTCATCAACTGCGGAAATTGCGCGCTGGCTTCGGCGGCATTAGTGGAAAAAGTCGCGAAGGCCTTAATGCTCTTACCCACTGCAACACGCTGCTCTGCCACGCTCGCGGTCACCGCATCGGCATTCGCCAAAATGTTTTCAAAACGCGAACGCGCTTGTGGCGTCAACAAATCATGCAGATCATGAGCAACCATATTCAAATTACCGATCAATTCCGAGATCGTGGCATCCACTCGCGTGAACAACGATTGGCCGGCCTGAATAACCGGATAAGGCTCACCTGGCTTGGCTTTGAGCAGCGGCGAGTCAAGACTACCGCCGGACAGCTCAATGGACGCGATACCGGTGACGCCCTGCACGTGCAGTTTGGCGGTGGTATCTTCCTTGATATTGATTGTCGCATTGATGTCCATCGTAATCTGGACGACTTCCGGATTATCCGGCAGTAAGGCCAGATCTTTCACACGTCCGACCTGCACACCGCGATACTTCACTGGCGCGTCGATAAACAGGCCAGATACGGATTCATTCATATACACGCGATAGCCGCGATATTCATAAGAGACATTACCAAACGCCAGCCACAGACTGAGACCCACTGTGGCAGTACCCAGCAGCAGAACGAAAAGACCGACGATCACATAATGTACGCGTGGTTCCATGATTTCCCGTTTCAGTTTGGCTGCGCAGCGCGCGCCCTGGGGCCTTCGAAATACGCCTGTACAGCCGGATGATCGATCTGCATCAGTTCCGTCATGGGTGCCACGGCGATGACTCGGCGTTCAGCCAGTACCGCCACGCGATCCGCCACCTTCCACAGTGAATCCAGATCGTGCGTCACCATCACCACAGTAAGTCCCAGCCATTGTTTCAGTCGCAACAGCAGTTCGTCAAAGGCCGCAGCGCTAACCGGATCAAGACCTGCGGTAGGCTCGTCGAGAAACAGCAGCTGGGGGTCCAGTGCCATGGCACGCGCCAATGCCGCGCGTTTAATCATGCCGCCGCTCAGCTCACTCGGGTATTTTAGTGCCGCATCCGCTGGCAACCCTGCTTGTTGTATCTTGAGCAAGGCGATCTGATCAATCAATTCAGTCGAAAATGCTGTATGTTCGCGCAACGGCACACCGACATTCTGTAGTACCGTGAGCGCACTGAACAACGCACCATGCTGAAACAATACACCGCAGCGCTGCCGCTGTCGCTCCAAAACCTCTGTACGCGCACCCACTATCTCTTCGCCAAACATGCGGATTGAACCACTGCTGGGTTGACGCAGCATTATCATCTCATGCAGCAAAGTGGTTTTACCGCTGCCACTGCCGCCGACCAGCGCCAACACCTCACCGCGCTGAATGGTCAGATCAAGATTCTCATGAATGCGGGCAGTACCGAAACGCGTACAGATACCACGCAGTTCGAGGGCCGGGCTGATGGCTTCAGTCATCCTAAATACCCAGCCAGCTGAAAATCACCGAAAACTGCGCGTCGGCGACAATCACCAGAAATATCGACTGTACTACGGACATGGTTGTGTGCCGACCGACACTGGCGGCGCTGCCTTCCACGCGGAAACCCTGAAAACAACCGACCAGCACGATGATCATGGCGAACACTGGCGCCTTGCTGAATCCAATGAGAAAGGAGCGTAACGATACGGCTTCCTGCAACCGATCCAGAAACGGTGCGAACCCCAAGCCAAGCTGCGCCTTGGCCAGAATCATGCCGCCGACGATGCCCGTAATGTCAGAAAATACCGTCAGCAGTGGCAATGCAACGCAGAGCGACAACAGCTTGGGAATAACCAGCATATCCATCGGGTCGATGCCGATGGTCCGCATGGCAGCAATTTCCTCGGTTACCTTCATGGTCCCGATCTGCGCGGTATAGGCAGAACCGGTGCGACCCGCGACAATGATCGCTGTCAGCATCGGTCCCATCTCACGCGTCATGGTCAGGCCGATCAGATCGGCGATATAGATACTGGCGCCAAAGGTCCGCAACTGCACCGCACCCTGATAGGCAAACACCACACCCATCAAGAACGACAGCATGCCGACGATGCCCAGCGCGGTCACACCTGAAGCATGCAGATCGGCCAGGATGGAGCGCCAGCGAATGCGCCAGGGCTGCAGCGCAAGTTGGCCCATACGCAACATGACTGCGCCGAAAAAAGACAAGAAGGAATACAACTCTTCCAGACCAGTGATGGCACTGTGTCCAACGCCGGCCAGCCGTCCGAGTTTCTGCGCCTGTGGAACCTGGACCATGCCAAGTTCTGCTACGCGTTGATAGAGATCCGCAAACACGGCACTCAGTCCCTGTACGTTTACCTGTCGCCCTTCGGACTCCAGACGTAGTCGCAGACGCTGCAGCAACCAGGCGCCGGTGGTATCGAGGGCCACCACCTCTGAGGCGTCCAAGGTGATCTGCTGACCAGCCATGCCGCGAACCTGATCGATACGTGTCGCAACATCCGCCAATGCGTCCACGGTCCAACGTCCACGACAATGGATGCGGTCCGTGTTCCATTCAATAATTGCGCTGGCAACACTGGTCGTCATGGTGGCGCAGTGTCCTGGATAGACCGCTGGCTTTCAAGTACAACCGTATCGTGGGATGTGCATCTTCCGGTTTCATCCATTGTGAATGATGGAAAAACGCAGTTCGAACATCGGAGTTAGTGACACGTCCATGGAGCATCTGATCAATGTGTCATACCGGCGTATGCCAGCATGGTGGGTTAGTAATTTATCAGTGGTTCCTAAGAAGGGAAATTGCCGACCTCAGCCAGCAAAGGATAGATGAGGATGCTCAGCCCTGTTTGCTCGCGGCACCCTCGATCCATTTGCGAATGCGATTGGCATCGCCGACACCGGAATATTTGCCCTGTGAGTTAAGCAGGACAATGATCATCGGACGTCCCGAAATGCGCGCCTGCATCACCAGGCAACGTCCCGACTCACTGATGTAGCCGGTCTTGCTCAGACCGATATCCCAGACGGCTTTTCGGACCAGGACATTAGTGTTCTTGTATTCCAGTGGCGCAGCGCTATGTGGAACGCTTAAACGTTGCGAGGCCGTTGTAGTAAATTTTTTGATGAGTTTATAGCCGTGGGCAGCGCGAACCAGTTTGGCCAGATCATCCGCTGTGGAGACATTATCGGCATCCAGCCCAGTACCATCGGCGAATGTCGTATGGCGCAGACCCAATGCCTTAGCCTTGCGGTTCATTGCCGCAACACAGGCCACCTTGCCGCCTGGATAGGTGCGCGCCAAGGTGGCTGCAGCCCGATTCTCCGATGACATCAGTGCCAGCTTCAGCATCTGCTGGCGACTGAGGGCCACACCCTCACGCAGCCGCGAATGCGTACCGCGCAGTCGATCAACGTCCGCGCGGGTGACAGTCAATTTTTCGTCAAGGGACAACTTTGCGTCGAGCACCACCATCGCGGTCATCAGTTTGGTCAGTGAGGCAATCGGTGTGGTTGTACTGGCGTGACTGGCATACAGAGGAGTGCCGGTGAGTTCGTCGATGACCAACGCCGAAACAGATTTAAGCTGCAGGCGGCGCTGATAACTCGGTTCGAGCAGGCGTGGTGACAATGTCGATGCAGCGGTTTCCGCGCAAACCGTCGGGACAGTACCCACAGCGAGGGTTAATATCCCCGCCAACATCAAACCAATCAATTTTTGCAACACGCGCATGCAAGACTCCAGGTCAATCCGACGGAGAATTATGCACGGTCGATGCCAAATGCCAAAATATCTTTGATGTGTTTTACACCTGTCGCTCGCATGAGCAGGCGATCGAACCCCAACGCCACACCGCAGCAACCCGGCAGACCCGCCGCCAACGCCGCGAGCATGGCTTCATCGAGCGGCATAATCGGACGCCCAAGTGCAGCCCGCGCCGCGTTTTCCTGTTCGAAACGCCGTCTCTGCTCCACCGCATCAGAGAGTTCGTGAAAGCCGTTAGCCAGTTCCACACCGTCCAGATAGCATTCGAAACGTTCGGAGACAGCCGGGTTATTCGGTGACAGACGTGCGAGCGCGGCCTGACTGGCCGGATACTCGGCAACAAACACCAGCCCGCCGAGTTGTGGTTCGATGATGTGCGTGAGCACCAGATCGCGCCAGGCGTCGATCTCCTCATCGCGCACACCGACGGGCGGTTGATGCCCCTGTTGCAGCAGGCAGGCGCGCAGCTCCGCGCTGGTTGCGGCCAATCCATCCAGCCCGGCATAACGCAGAAACAACGCGCGATAACTATAGTGTTCAGCAGCAGGCAGTTCGCGGATACCAGCGAGCACGTTACGCACCAGCATCTCAACCTCGGCGATCAATTGCGTCAATCTGAAATCGACCCGATACCATTCCAACAGTGTGAATTCAGGATTGTGGCGCGCCCCTGCCTCGCCATCGCGAAACACTCGACAGAGCTGATAGATGCTGCCGCTGCCCGCGGCAAGCAGGCGTTTCATCGGGAATTCCGGCGAGGTATGCAGGTAGAGTTGTCCGGAGGCCGGCCCGGCAGGGCCATGATAGGCGACGCTGAAACTATCCAGATGGGGTGCCGGCGTGGCAGCGGCCGACAGCGTCGGGGTTTCGACCTCCAATACCGCACGCGCCGCAAAAAACCGTCGCACGCGCGCCAATAACCGGGCACGCAGACGTAATACCTCTAGCGACGCTGTGGGTTGCCAGCCGTGATTCATGCGAGACAGCCTGCGCTACCTGAATGCGAGTGAATTCGCATTCAGGTAGCCGCGCAAACAGTATTGGCGCGCGCTGGCCTGCATGCGCGAAATCGACAGCGATGTCCGCCCGACCACTATTCCTTGGCGCGTGAGACGTATTCGCCGCTGCGGGTATCGACCTTGAGCAGATCACCGATGTTCACGAACAGCGGTACCCGCACCACAGCACCGGTTTCCAGCGTCGCCGGCTTGCCGCCGCCGCCCGAGGTATCACCGCGCACACCCGGATCGGTTTCGGTCACGGCCAGAATAACGTGATTCGGTGGGGTCACCGCCAGTGGCACGCCGTTATACAGGGTCATGACACACACATCCTGTTCCTTGAGCCATTTGGCGCTATCGCCCACGGCATTGGCATCGGCTGCGAACTGCTCGAAGGTATCCGGCACCATGAAATGCCAGAATTCACCATCGTTGTAGAGATACTGCATGTCAGTGTCGACCACGTCGGCACCTTCCAGCGAGTCGCCGGATTTGAAGGTGCGCTCGATCACGCGGCCGGTTTTGAGATTGCGCAGTTTGACACGGCTGAAGGCCTGGCCTTTGCCCGGCTTCACAAATTCATTTTCGATGATCGAGCAAGGATCACCATCCAACATGACTTTGAGGCCGCCCTTGAAATCATTGGTGCTGTAGATTGACATCGACTGGTTCCGACTCTGATTCTTTAAAAATTCCGGACCTGTTGAACACCGCGCCACGAAGACATTTGATGCAGACTCGATCTGTGCGTTTACTCACGTGTAAACTGCACCGCGTGCCCGCCACTGCCCACTGCCCGGCCAACCACAAGGTCCCTGAGATGAACAAAACGCCGCCCATCATACCTCTAACCCGGGATGTAGAACATGCACCCGCGTGGCGCGGTGCGCTGGCCGAGGCCATCACCCGGCCGTCTGAGTTGCTGG
>JBGSOE010000040.1:0-4879 GCA_041739295.1 Thiohalobacterales bacterium
CCCGGCGTCGGTGCCCCCGGGGCAGGCGTGTGGGATCCCGGTATCAACCAACCCGGTGCCATCGGCAACACCGGCCCGGCCCGCCGCTCTGTACGCCGATAAGCTTGCGCAGCAACCACGCCGCTATTGATCCGACCAGATTCAATCGCGAGTTCGTTCGTGCTGAGCCTGTCGAAGCACAGCCCCCATTCGGCACGCTCAGGACAGGCTTCGATCGTTCGACAGGCTCACGATCAGGGCGAACGGTACTCATGTTTAATTCGTGCCGGATCAATAACAAGCCCGCAGGGTAGCGGCCTTGCGGTTGCGTTGCCGACGCAAACTGACCGTGATTCACAGCTAAGGCTGAAGGTTTCCCGGAGAGTGCGAAGACAACCAGACGCACCACTTTCCTTCTGCCAGGCAATTCAAGTCCATTGGCTGCTTGGATCCTGACACCGAAAATTTACAGTAAGGCCCAGCAATGTTTATAGATGGCCCACCTCAAAGACTCAATGGGCATCCACTCGAATTGGCTCGTGCGTCTGCAATCAGGTAAGACGTACTTCCGATCACGACCCTTGGGCCGGATGACTCCAGAATTCTCAGTGTCGGCTAACTGATCCTCAAGCCGCCGGTAAGGACTTCGGGCTGTCGGACTGGACCTCGGCCTGAGCGGATGGCGTGTTATTTGCCAACTTGGTCCGCTACGCGGTTGGAAGCGGCCATCCAGTGGGAGCGGCGCGTTCCTCTGCAATGGCCTCAACTGACCTCTGAATATGCAAAAGCCGAATGCCCGCATCGACCAAGAGCCGGGCGTTTTGGTACCGCTGGTCTGATTGCCTGCTATACGGATGGGGGCTCATATCAAGATCTATATTCGCGGAATACGGTCATATCCGTATGAATTGCTATAAATCATCGCCAGCCTCATTCATGTGACAGCCGATCATCTGCCATTATCCGAATCGGTTCCTCAGTCCGCCGGCGGGCCACGAAACGACATTCAAGCGCGAGGCTTCGGGACTCCTATACTTATCTAAGAGAGTTGTGGCATAGTTCATTCCATGAAAGCGCTTAAAAGCCCAATGGCGAAAAAAGTCTTGGCCGACCCGAAAGCCAAAGAGCAACTTCGCAGATACTTGGCCACGAAATCTGCACAGGGTTCGATAGCCTTATCGAGTCTGTACATTGAGGTGCGGTCACAAGAAGGAAGGGTTGTGCGCATCAAGCCCGTCGTTGTTCCCAAAGCAGCCTAAATAACAACATCCGGGCGCAATGAATCTGGCGCTCCCCGCCCTCGTCGTTTTCCTTGTCCTTCTACCAGGATTCATCGCCCGCTCCCGCATCAAGCGAGTTGAGCGGCTATCGCTCGATTACTCCCCTTTTGGTCAAGTCGTCACCGAGGCAATTCTGTGGGCTGGCAGTCTGCATCTCTTTTGGGTTTGGCTTTCGGAATTTGGCCCGAAGGAATTCAAGCCCGAGGTTGCGCTAAAACTTCTCGGTGCTGACATGAATGCCCAAGCTAAGGCACTCGAAGCAGTAGCATTGAACGCCAGCTGGATCACCGCATATTTTGGCAGCCTGCTGCTAGTTTCCTATCTGGCGCCGACGATTGTCCGTTCGTTGATTACACACTACAAATTCGACCGTTCAGACTCACCGCTTAGCAAGTTATTCCGGTTTTCCGGCGCACCTTGGTATTACTTTTTGAGCGGCGCCGATTTCGAGAAAGACAAGACGCCCGATATGATCGCAGTGAGCGCGATAGTGAACGTGTCTGGTGACGCCTATCTATACACTGGTGTGTTAGAGGACTACTTCGTAGACCAAGAAGGCAACCTAGACCGTTTGATCCTTCAGGAGGTCATGCGCCGCCCAATTGAGAAGGATAAGGCAGAAGAGACTGTCGACAAGGGACTCGATCGATTCTATCGAGTCGACGGAGACTACTTTGTGCTCCGGTACAGTGAAGCAATCACACTAAATATTGAGTACATTAAATTTACCGAAGAGTTGGAGTTGGGGAGTAGTCAGACGCCACTCAATGCGGAGGTGTCGAGCCAGAGTCCTCCTGCGGAGCAGGACGCCACACCAGCATGAGAACTGCTTAAGCTTCTTTTGGGAAGAGATACGCACCAAACTTCCATTTCCCTACGGCAGTTGTGCTTGCGCCAATTAGCTCATCCAGCTGTCACTGAGTGAAACCGATTCGCTATCGGACCTTCGGTTTCATTGATGTCAATCTCGCTGAGAGCCAAGCTTGATTACCCCTAGCGACTCGCTGCTTATTGAAGTGTTTATCATGTGTCCAATACTACAGAGGGAAATCGCATGAAGCTTGAGTCGTTTCGTGTCCGAAACTATCGCTCTATCAACGACAGTGGGGAAATTGCAGCCTCACGAATAACTGCCCTTCTAGGGCGGAACGAGAGCGGCAAGTCGAACCTGCTTCGTGCACTGCAGAGCCTCAACCCGATTTCAGGGTTCGAGGCCTTGAGGCCCATCAAGGACTTCCCCCGCCACAGACGCCTAGAGGAATGTACGGACGACACGCCTGTTTTGTCAACGACATGGGACCTAGACGATGACGACAAGGAGGCTCTGCTTGAGGTTCTTCCACGGGCCACAGAAGTGTCCAAAGTCGTCATCGGACGCAGCTATGGCAAGTCCAGGACTGTGGGATTCCCCGAGCTCAAGGCGATTCCTTTCGACGAAACAGACATCAAAAACAAGGTCAAGAAGGTGGCTGCGGCGGTGAGTGCTGCGGCGCAGAAGCAGGAAACAGCTGGCGCGCTGGATGCGGCAGCCGATTCCTTCGAGACAACTGCGTCCGCCACTCGGCTCCGCGACACGTGGGCCAGTCAGACTGTGGCAGCGACGAAGGCTCTGCGGACTGCGCTGGCCGGTGCTGATGCTGAGTTGACTGACAAACAAGAGGAGTCGTTCTCCGAACTCGAAGAACTAGCCGACAGCATCGTAGGCGACAAGGATGCCCAACAGCAGGCCCGTAACTGGGTTATTGGCGCAATACCGAAGTTCATATATGTCGATGAGTACCCGGAACTCGATGGCCACCAAGACATCGCTGCCTACATTCAGCGGAAGTCTCAGAACCAGCGGAATGATTCGGACAAGAGCTTCGAGAAACTGTGCAAGGTCGCAGGGCTCAATCCAGACGAGCTCCAGAAGCTACACGGCCAAAACGATCACGAAACGCGGAATCAGCTCGCGAACCGTGCCAGCGCTGTTGTCACAGGCGAGATTAAGCGGCTGTGGAAAGATCGCGCGCTCAAGATTCGCTTCAACCTCGATGCACACCACCTCGACACAATTATCTCTGACCCAACGAGCACCTACGACGTAGAGGTTAATCTCAATGACAGGAGCCGAGGTTTTCAATGGTTCTTCGCCTTCTACATCACGTTCTCGGCTGACACGGACGGAGGCCATGCTGAGAACGCTGTGCTCCTGTTGGATGAGCCCGGCCTGTATCTGCATGCGAAGTCCCAATCAGATCTTCTCCATCATCTAGAGGTGGATTTCTCCAATCAGATTCTCTACTCAACGCACTCGCCTTTCATGGTGCCGACGCATGCGCTAGATTCAGTCCGTACCGTCAACATCGCGGAAGAAGTTGGCACCACAGTTACGAACGACCCGACGGGAGACGCTAGGACGTTGTTCCCACTCCAGGCAGCGCTTGGCTATGACCTTGCCCAAAGCCTTTTTGTCGGCCCCAACAATCTTGTTGTCGAGGGGGTTACGGACTTCTGGATCATGAGCGCCGTCAGTGCCTATGCGTCCGAGAAAGGACGAACGGCACTGAGCCCCACACTCACGATGACGCCCGCAGGAGGCGCGCAGAAGGTTTCATATATGGTCGCGCTCCTGACGTCGGAGTCTCTCAACGTGTTGGTTCTTCTCGACACCGAACGCGACTCGAAGGCGACCAAGGACGAGCTTCTGAAGGCGAAACTCATCCGCGACCAGAACGTGGTGTTCGTGTCAGAAGCATTCGCGTCCCCGCCGAACGAGGCGGACATTGAAGATCTGCTGGACCCGGTAGTCTACGAGGCTCTAGTTAGGGAGAGTTACAGCGCAGAGCTGAAAGGCAAGACTTTGAAGCTTAACGCGAACATCCCTCGGGTCGCTAAGCGCATTGAGGCAGGCCTCGCGGACCTTGGAATTCCATTCCATAAGACTCGACCAACACGGCTGTTCCTCAAAAAAATGGCGCAAGAGCCGGAGAATATGCTCCCAGTCCAATGCTTGGAGCAATTCGAGGTGTTGTTTGCCCTCATTAATGAGCGACTAGAGAAGCAAAGCGTACGTAGCGCCAAGCCGTTCGATCTCTAGTAGATCTACCCAAGAGCCGGATGTTTGAATCGAGATAGGGCTGCCAACCGCCACATTGCTGCCGTACATAGCTCAATCTGCGGACGGCAGCTCTGGCCGATGAGCAGGCCGAAGGTCGGCAAAGTCGATTGGCAGGTTCTTGATCAGTTACGAGCCATTCACGGCGTCCAATACTTCTGTGACGCTATGACCGCAGTTGGCAGTTTGCTGACCCAATATTTTCGATTGTTGTCCCGCAAGTGTCCCATGAAAGAAAAAGCACCCAGGCCGTTAAGCGCTGGGTGCCTGAATTGAATGGGGTGGATGATGGGGCTCGAACCCACGACAACAGGAATCACAATCCTGGACTCTACCAACTGAGCTACATCCACCATTGTGTTGCCAGCAAGGCTGACAACGGAAAAACTGGCCTGCCCGACAGGAATCGAACCTGTAACCCCCAGCTTAGAAGGCTGGTGCTCTATCCAGTTGAGCTACGGGCAGAGACACACTTCTCGGGCTAATGGGGTGGTCGGGGTGAGGGGATTCGAACTCCTGACAT
>JBGSOE010000064.1:0-4815 GCA_041739295.1 Thiohalobacterales bacterium
CCCTCTATTGAAATTCATCGCCTGGAGCATGAACCTGCGCTCGCGACTTACGGGCATTGCCACTGGCGATCAGACGATTTTCGTGCGCCGCGAAGCATTCGAATATTGTGGTGGTTTTCCTCCATTACCTTTGATGGAGGACATCGCTTTGTGCAAGCGTCTCAAGCGTGTATCACATCCCACCTGTTTGCGTGCGCAGGTGATAACCTCAGGCCGTCGCTGGGAAACCCATGGGGTTCTACGCACCATCGGGCTGATGTGGTGGCTACGCTTGGCCTATTTCTACGGTGCCGACCCAACCCGACTTGCAAACCAATATAACTATGAGCCGCACTATGACTGAGCCTGTAACAGTCATGATCCTGGCCCGCGCGCCAATCCCAGGACGCGCTAAGACGCGTCTGATCCCCGCACTTGGACCTGATGGCGCCGCCCGGCTTCAAGAACTGTTCATCCGCAATACTGTCGAGAAAGCCGTCATTGCGAATATCGGTCCTGTCATCCTTTGGGTAACACCCGATGCTGACTATCCGGTTTTCGCTGAATGCAGTGCGCGCTGGAACACTCACCTATCCCTTCAACCGGAGGGTGATCTAGGTTTCCGCATTTTCACCGCACTGGCCAGTACCCACGGGCCGGCCTTGGTGATTGGCACCGATTGCCCTGCTCTTATGGCTACGCACCTTCAAGATTGTGCGGATAGTTTGAAACGAAATGATGCCGTTTTTATCCCGACCGAGGATGGTGGCTATGCCCTAGCAGGCATGCGCAACGCACATCGCCTTCTGTTTGATGACATTGCCTGGAGTACGCCGTCCGTGATGCCCATAACCCGGCAACGGCTGGAGACGCTCAATTGGCAATGGGAAGAACCGGCCACACTCTGGGATATCGATACCCCACAAGATCTAATGCGCCTGTCGCCTACTGATTTTCCCATTAACCGCGTACTTGATCTGCGAACGCAGAGCCCTTCCAAAAGTGAGTTGTCATGAAACGCCTGTTGCTACTTGGTGGTGGTCATGCCCATCTGGAGGTCATGCGCTTGATCGGCTTATCACCTCTTCAAGACACAGAGGTCACCCTGATCAGCCCCGGCATAAGACAAGTGTATTCCGGCATGATCCCGGGATGGATCGCAGGCCATTACAGTCTGGACGAATGTACAATTCGACTCGATCAACTTGCTGAACAGTCGGATTGCCGATTCTTGCAAACCCGGGCGACAGCCATCGATCCGCTATGCAATGAGGTTGAAGTTGCCGATGGCGACCGCCTTCGGTATGACGTGCTGTCTATTAATACCGGCGCCGACATCGCGATGAACACGTTTCATACGGATGCTCCCGAATGTGTATGGCCTATACGTCCACTTGAAATTTTTGCAGAATCTCTGGAGCATTACGATGCGCAGATCGCTACATGTGACAGTTCGCGCATTGCCATCATCGGCGGCGGCGCTGCGAGTGTAGAGCTGATTCTCGCACTCCATCATCGATATTCCCATAATCATGACACACATCACGTTCAGCTAACCCTGATCACCGAGGGAACCGATTTACTACCTGAATACCCCTGCAAAATACGTAGTGCAATCAAGAGTGAGTTCAATGCCAAAGGCATACAGATCGTCCTTGGAAGTCGCGCCATAGGTTATCAGCAAGGATCGGTGGTATTTGCTAACGGAGCCCGCTGGACCGCCGACCGCATTATTCTTGCCACCGGTCCAGCAGCACCGGACTGGGTTGCGTGCTCGGGCCTGGAACCAGACCAATATGGTTTCATCGCAGTCGATGAGATGCAGAGCAGTTTATCGCATGACAATGTTTTCGCTGTCGGAGACATCGCGACCCGCTATGAAGATCCACAGCGCAAGTCTGGGGTTCAGGCAGTGCGTGCAGGCCCCGCTCTCACGGAGAATCTGCGGCTGGCACTGTCAGGGCGTTCCTTATGGCCCCACTACCCTTCCCACCGTGCACTACAGCTGATCAGCACCGGAGACCGGCGGGCAATAGCTTCATGGCGAGGCCTTTCAGCGAGTGGCCACTGGGTATGGCGTTGGAAGGATGCAATCGACCGACGTTTCGTGGCTCGGTATGCATCGGACAACTCTGCAGTCACGGCGGCAGCACAATCATGAATACACCATCGACACGGGATTACGCTGATGCTCAAAATATACAGAAGGTTTCACAAATAACGAATATGCTGCAACAGGAACAAACTGCTCGTGCTCGACATGTTGACGCGACAACCTTGAATATCGACCACACTATTGGCCAGGCTATTTGTACAGACATCAGTCTCCGCAGGCTGGCATCCCCTGGATCGATACAGGCAAGGTGGCTTAAATATTTCGGTCCCATCCTTGACCCTGTGCTCGGTTTACACACATTTGATAGACTTTATCGACGGCATCATCTTCAGGATCTGCCGCCTTTCGATTTTGTAACGCGTACCTTGCACGTACTCAATGTAACGGCTACTTCACCACAAACCCCGTTGATCGACCGCATACCCGAAAGCGGCCCGCTTCTCGTCGTGTGCAATCATCCTTACGGCGGCATGGAAGCTCTTATCCTGGCCGAGGCATTTAGGTCGGTACGCACGGATGTGAAGTTCCTTGCCAACTCGGCACTCAACGTGTTCCGCGAACTACAACCGCTACTGATCGCCACGAATCCATTAAAGGTAAGCCAGAAGAATCTGACGTCCATCCGCGAATGTGAGGCCCAACTCAAACGTGGCGGTGTTCTGGTTATCTTCCCCGCCGGCAGGGTCTCATGCTATCAGCACGTCAAACAACGCATTACGGATGGCGATTGGAACCGTATGGTCGGGCATCTGGCATTAACCACGGAGGCGACGCTATTGCCGGTTTTTTTCCATGGCACCAACAGCCGCCTGTTCCACTTTATCGGTCGTTTGTGGGATCGCTCCAAGCTGCTGATGCTGCCACGTGAATTTCTCAAGCTCAGGGGACGCCGAATAAGTTTCAGCGTAGGCCGCCCTCTGCCAGCCTCCCTCTGGCGACATATGAACATCTCGGAGTTGACCGCGTTCACTCGCGTCATGACCTATATGCTGCAGCAAATCGCCATCACAATCCCAAAAATCAAAGCCGGTATACAGCATTCCACTACGCTGGCACCTTATGGCAACAAAGACAGTATCAACCATGAACTTAAGGCGCTCTCGCTACATCAGCGATTGCTGGATTTCAAACATTTCTCAGTGTTCTATGCCACCGCGGATCAAATCCCGACGCTGATGGGTGATATTGGACGTGAACGTGAACGCGTATTTCGCCTCCATGATGAGGGCAGCGGAAAACAACGTGACACTGATAAATATGACGATACCTATATACAGTTATTTGCCTGGGACAATGATACGCAATCCTTAGTGGGCGCCTATCGCCTGGGCAAAGTAGAACAGCTAAGAGACCAGTATGGCCCCTCTGGTAACTATCTTTCGCAAATGTTCGAATTTGCCCCGGCCTTCTATGATCCCTCCGCGGCTTCGCTGGAACTGGGAAGGTCCTTTATCGTACCGGAACATCAGAAGACCTTTCATGCGCTCTATCTGCTCTGGAAAGGCATCGGTCGTTTTCTGGTCGCGCACCCGCAGTATCGCCGCCTTTACGGAACAGTATCCCTTTCCCGTCAATATGACGACCGGGCCGTGGCGCTACTCTGCCACGCACTCATCAAGCCTTCGCCTCACGTGCACCCACGGCATGCGTTGCACACATCGCGTCTGGTTGAATGGCAGGAGTACCTTTCGATCTATGGCACGCTCGACTTCCAGACACTATCAGCCCTGGTCCGTGGATTGGATGCGGATGGTAAGGATATTCCGATACTCTTGAAGCATTACTACAAGCTTGGCGCACAATTTCACTGTGTCGGGATAGATCCAAACTTCAATGACACACCGGGGTTACTATTGTCCATCGACATTCCCCAATTAACACCCAAGATGCTGTCGACATTTCTGGGAAATGGAGTCAAAGCGTACCTTTCATATCCATCAACCCACCGGCATCAAGGATCAGAGCAGGGTGACCAGACCACCCGCGCCATACGAGGACTGCCATGAAGATGCAGATCCACGACAATATTCTCGCCCTACAACAAGGCGCCAGGTTACTCCAATCGATTGACGATGGCGTTTACCAGCACCGGGTAGACCGTGTATTCAAGGGTACGATCGGAGCGCATGTGCGTCACAATCTCGATCACTACAGACTGTTCATGACTGGTCTTGAATCAGGCCATATTGACTATGAAGCGCGCCAACGCAATACCGCGATCGAATTCGATCGCGAGGCCGCGCTGACCGGAATCGTGAACATTTGCAAACAGCTTCATGCCCTGTCAGACCATCAAGGACCCTTGCGCCTGCGCGTTCGGAGCAATCATGGCAACGAATGCGCATGGGCGCAGACGTCTGCTTCTCGTGAACTCGATTTCCTGCTCAGTCATACGACCCATCATTATGCGCTGGTTGCCGTCATGTGCCGTCTGGGAGATGTGCCGATCGAGGAAGGTTTCGGTCTGGCGCCATCGACGCTCCGTTATCTTGATTCCTTGGATAACCCATGTGCACGCTGAGCTGGAAACACACGGAAATCGGCATAGTGCTGCTCTTCAATCGTGATGAGCACCGCTCCAGACTGGCAGCGTTGCCGCCTACACTTCAACAGCGCAATGGGGCAATGTTTCTGTCGCCGACCGACCCGCATCACCAGGGCACATGGATCCTGGTCAATGAATACGCACTGACCCTTTGCCTGCTCAATCATTACCCATC
>JBGSOE010000071.1:0-1527 GCA_041739295.1 Thiohalobacterales bacterium
TTGCATTTTTTTTTTGAGCGCGCCAAGTGTAATCGGCTGAATACGCCGCGCCATTTGGTCTCACCAATCGCGAGTAGGATTACCGTGTGAGTTCGAGCGCAGGGCGGTGGCCAACTCGTAACGATTGGCCAAGGCATTGGAAGGCTTGCGTTGGTGGGTAGCTGATACTAACCTAGTCACATATCAACAAATAACTAGGTAAGTCTCATGTCCGGGCCGGACGCCGTACATCAATATATTGCCCAGCACGGGGAGGCGACGGTGGCCGATCTGGCGAGCCTTGGCCTGTCGCGTCCCGCGCTGTTCCGCGTGCTCGCGGCGCTGCTCGACCAGGGGCGCATTGTCCGTGTGCGTCGTGGCGTTTACCAAATCGCGCAAATTCAGGATACCCGCGACAGTTGGGTGCTGGTGATGCAGCGCTACCCACAGGGAGTGCTCTGTCTGCTCTCGGCGCTGGCGTTTCATGAGCTGACCACACAGTCGCCCGCGGTGGTGTGGCTGGCGCTGCCGAAAAGCGCCTGGCGCAAACCCGAGGATTACCCGCCGCTGCGCATTGTGCATTTTTCGGGCGAGGCGTTCACGGCGGGTGTGGAGACACTTGACCGAAGTGGGGGCAAGGTGAGGGTGTATTCGGTGGCGAAAACCGTGGCGGACTGTTTCAA
Organism: Thiohalobacterales bacterium; assembly: GCA_041739295.1. Classification (GTDB taxonomy): domain Bacteria; phylum Pseudomonadota; class Gammaproteobacteria; order Thiohalobacterales; family Thiohalobacteraceae; genus JAHJQQ01. The sequence goes on from JBGSOE010000071.1 coordinate 663, forward strand.
ATTCCGTAACCGCATCGGTCTGGATGTGGCCATCGAGGCGCTGCGCGAAGGTTGGCAGCAGCGACGCTTCACGCTGGACGAACTGGACAGCATGGCGCGCATCTGCCGCGTGCAGGCGGTGATGCGGCCCTATGTCGAGGCACTGGTGGCGTGACCGGCATGGCCAATATCGGCGCTTCGGCCCACCATTTGTTGATGTAGCGGCACCAACGATTCGAGTAAATCAGGGTGTGGATGTCATTGCCGTGGTGGCTTCACTACGGGCTTATCGTCGGCTGGCTGAACAGCTGAGCGCATCCGAGTTTCAGGAAGACAGAAGTACGAAAGCTCCCATTTGTCGGTGGGTTGCAGCTGGTTTATTGCTTGATGTCATGCCAACTGATCCAACGATTCTTGGATTTTGAAATCCGTGGCGGGTGAATATCTGAATATATTCAGCTTGTTACATCTACCATTGCGTGACTCATAACCTCCCTTGAGAGCAGATAAGGCAGGATTCGGTGCTCTTAAGAGCAAGTATGATTGTATTTGCGATTGCTTTCGATGTATCCTCAAGCGCATGTAAGGTTATATAAGAGGCTCTTGAGGTAGTCATGTCCGCCCGCAACCCCCTCTTAGCCGCGCCACCCTATCCGGTCGAGCAGGCCCTGAAAAGCCTGGGCGCCAAACTGCGCATCGCGCGTCTGCGCCGCAACCTGACCATTCATGAGGTCGCCGAGAAGATCGGTACCGGCACTCGTGTCGTGGCCGATGCCGAGAAAGGCAAGGCCTCGACAGGTATTGCCGTGTACGTCGCTTTGCTGTGGACCTTCGATCTTCTGTCGCACTTCGAGGACGTAGCGGACCCCGGTAAAGACGAGGAAGG
>JBGSOE010000080.1:0-5467 GCA_041739295.1 Thiohalobacterales bacterium
AAGAAGTTCATGTTCGTGAACCGCAAGGCTCCGTACGGCACTGTTTACGCGCTGGAATCCCTCGAAGTGGTCTTGATATCCGCTGCGTTCGATCAGGACGTGAGCCTGGTATTCATGGATGACGGTGTTTACCAGATCAAGAAAGGGCAAGACAGCAAAGGTATCGGCATGAAGAATTTTTCACCGACCTATCGTGCCCTCGAAGGCTACGACATTGAAAAGCTCTTTGTTGAAAAAGAATCAATGGAATCGCGCGGCCTGACTGCCGAGGACATGATCGTTCCGGTTGAAGTACTCAGCAAAGACGAACTGACTTCCTTGATGGAAGAACAAGACGTCATTCTGACATTCTAATCGGAGAGAAAATCACGATGGCAATGCTACATACAGTAAACAAATCTCCCTTCGAGAAACGCTCGTTGGATGGCGCACTCAGCCATGCAGTGAATGGCGCAGCAGTTCTGATGATCGAAGACGGCATCTACGGTGCACTGAAAGGCACTGTGATATCCGGCAAGATTGAGAAGTCGCTCGCCACACTGAAGATTTATGTACTTGGCCCCGACCTTAAAGCCCGGGGCATGACCGAAGACCAAGTAATCGATGGCGTCACCGTTGTCGACTACGCCGGCTTTGTCGATTTGGTTACTGAGTACGACAAGGTTCAGGCTTGGCTCTGAATTTTCATAACGCACGCTCCATTCCTAATTGAGGAGACTGACCATGAGCATCGAATTAAACGGCAAGACATTTGAAGTGGACGAAGAAGGCTACCTGGCCGACCTCAATCAGTGGGAACCCGGCATCGCCGATATCATGGCAAAGCTGGATGACACCACTCTGACTGATGCCCACTGGGAAGTGATCAACTTTCTGCGTGAGTACTATGAAGAGTACCAGATCGCTCCGGCGGTCCGCGTTCTGACCAAGGCCATCGGCAAGAAACTCGGCGCCGACAAGGGCAACAGCAAGTACCTGTACGAACTGTTCCCCTATGGTCCGGCCAAGCAGGCCTGTAAGTACGCCGGCCTGCCGAAGCCGACCGGCTGCGTCTAATCGCAGACTGTTAGCTGAAATGCAGGGGGGGATTACTCCCCCCCTTTTTTGCTAGGTACTTTGGAGGAGATGACGGTGTCTTTGAGTGCTGCTTACACCGCCCTATTCTACGTCGCGATACTGATTTTCGTCGTCGGCTTGGGTCTGCGTATTTCCAAATATGCCAAAACCCCTGCGCCGTTGAAAATACCGACCACCCCAGCCCCGGTTACTCAAGGTGGCGTGGTTTTGCGTATGTTCCGTGAAGTAGTCTTCTTCCAGAGCCTGTTCAAAGGCAATAAATGGACTTGGATCTTTGGCTGGATTTTCCATGCCTCATTATTGCTCGCCTTCTTCCGCCACCTGCGCTATGCCATGAGCCCAGATAATATTCTGTGGCCACTGGTCAGTCTGGAAGTTGTGCAAAGTTTCGGTAAGTACGCGGGCTTTGCCATGTTGGTCGGCTTGATCGGTCTCTTCGGTCGCCGCATCTTCGTGGATCGCGTTCGCTACATCTCCAGTCCGTCGGACTACCTTATGCTGATCTTGATTGGTGCAATTGCCGCGAGCGGCCTCAGCATGAGTTTCGTCGCTCACACCGACATTGTTTCGCTGAAGGCATTTGTGCTCGGTTTGATTTATTTCAATCCACAGCCCATACCGAGCGATCCACTGGTACTGATTCATCTGGGTCTGGTCGCACTGCTAATGGTCATCTTCCCGATCAGTAAGCTGTTGCACGCCCCTGGTATATTTTTTAGCCCGACCCGTAATCAGGTCGACAACCCGCGCGAGAAGCGTCACCTCGCACCTTGGGCGGCTAAGTTGGAAACCAACGAGCGGTCCTAATCCGGACTGGGTCCTGAGAACGACAGTTAGAGTTTAGGATTTCGAGGAACGCAACGTGGCTAATTTCGAAACGCCGGAAATCAAAGAATATCCAACCATCCCGCTTATCAAAGAAGGCGTGATGGCGCATAGCAAGCCGTTCATTTCCAAAGATGCCTTCCAGCAGCCGTTGGGCTTCCCGGGTGAATTGCTGGACAATTGGCAGGATGTCGCCATCGAAAAGATGGGCGAGATGCTGGGTAAATACCGCGGCCTGCAGGTGTTCCTCGATTCCTGCGTTAAATGTGGTGCCTGTACTGACAAGTGCCACTATTTTCTCGGCACCTCAGACCCGAAAAACATGCCGGTCGCGCGTCAGGATCTGCTGCGCAAGGTCTATCGCCGCTATTTCACATTCGCGGGCAAATATTTCCCGAAACTGGTTGGCGCCGTCGACATGACCAAAGAGGTCCTGGACGACTGGTATAGCTATTTCCATCAGTGTTCGCAGTGCCGTCGTTGCTCAGTTTACTGCCCGTATGGTATCGATACCGCCGAAATCTCCATGGCCGCACGCGAAATCATGGATTCCGTTGGCGTGGGCCAGAAGTACTGCAACGAGATTATCGCCAAGGTCTATAAGATCGGTAACAACCTCGGCTTGCCGGAACCGGCACTGCGCGACACCCTGGAAGGTCTTGAGGAAGACGTTTTAGAGGATACCGGCGTCGCCGTGAAATATCCGCTCGACGTAAAGGGCGCCGATATTCTGCTGGTCACACCTTCTGCAGACTTCTTTGCCGAACCGCATGTCGATGGTTTGATTGGTTATGGCAAGGTATTCCACGCAGCCGGTGCTAGCTGGACCATCAGCTCACATGCATCCGAGGCCGCAAACTTCGGCATGTTCATCGGTTCCTACGAAAACATGCGTAAAGTAGCCCTGCGTATCCGTGAAGCTGCCTTGGATTTGGGTGTCAAGCGCATTATCTTCGGTGAGTGCGGTCACGCTTGGCGGGTTGCCTACAGCTTCCTGAATACCCTGGCTGGCCCGTTCGATTTCCTCGATCCGCGCTATCCGGTGCCGCAGCACATCTGCGAATACACTTATGACCTGCTTCAGCGCGGTGTATTGAACATGGACAAGTCCGCCAACGATCACATGCGCCTGACCTTCCACGATTCCTGCAACGTTGCGCGTGCATCGCGCATGGGCGACCTGCCCGGTGGTCAGTTTGTGATACCGCGCGAGGTCATCAAGGCTAGCTGTAATCATTTCTTCGATATGTCCGCTGACACCATCCATGAAGGTACATTCTGCTGTGGTGGTGGCGGTGGTTTGTTGACCGACGACCTGATGGAAATCCGCGTGAAGGGCGCATTACCCCGCATGTCGGCCCTGAAGCAAGTGGTCGAAGAGCATGGCGTGACCCACCTGGCGGCTATTTGCGCAATCTGCAAGAGCCAGTTCAGCAAAGTTATGCCCTACTACGGCTTCAATATGAGCCAGATTGTCAGCGTCCATCAGTTGGTCAGTAATGCCATCGTGTTGAGCGACAAGCAGTAATCAATGATTTTGTGCGCTAAACGAGTTAACTAGATATCTAGACGAATCCGGGATGCCCGGATTCACCTAACAGGAGAAAAGGCATGGCAACTTCTCGCGACGACATGCAGAAATTAACCTTCCGCAAATTTAAGGACGGCACCCATACCTGGAGCAATTGGCAATCAGCTATTTTCGAAGCCGATCACTCCCACAAGTGCCCAACCTATGTACACCGTACACCGCCCTGTCAGGGTAGTTGCCCGTCCGGTGAAGACATCCGTGGCTGGTTGCAGATCGTGCGCGGCATGGAAAAACCACCGAAAGACGTGAGCTGGCAGGAATATGCCTTCCGTCGTTCCACGGCTGCCAACCCCGTCCCGTCCATGATGGGTCGTGTCTGTCCGGCCCCCTGTGAAGATGGCTGCAACCGTAACGAAGTCGAAGATTTCGTCGGCATCAATGCCGTCGAACAGTACATCGGCGACACCGCCTTCAAGGAAGGCTTCAAGTTCGAATCGCCTGCGCTGACAACCAAGAAGAAAGTCGCGATCATCGGTGGCGGTCCCGCTGGGATGGCTGCGGCCTATCACCTGCGCCTTCGCGGCATCGCCAGCTGCATATTCGACGATCACGCCGAACTCGGTGGCATGATGTTCTACGGCATTCCGGGCTACCGCACCCCACGTGACGTACTCCGTAATGAAATCAAGCGCATTGTTGACATGGGTGATGTCGAAGTGCGTTTGAACACTCGCGTTGGCAAGGACATCCAGCTCGACGCCATCGAAAAAGAATTTGACGCCGTGCTGTGGTCGATCGGTTGTAAAACCGGCCGTGGCCTGCCCGTCGAAGGTTGGGACGGTACCCCGAACTGCGTCAGCGGTGTCGCCTTCCTGGAAGCCTTCAACAAGGGCGACCTGAAAGTGACCGCGGATCGCGTGGTCTGCGTGGGTGGTGGTGATACCTCTATCGACGTGGTGTCCGTAGCGCGTCGTCTGGGCAAGATCACCAACATCAATGCCAAGGACCGCCCGGAACAAATCATTGGAGGTTACACGGCTCATGACGCGGCCATGGTGGCTGCCCGTGAAGGTGCAACTGTCACCCTGACCGCGCTGTTCCCGCAAAACAAGATGACCGCCGCCGAACATGAAGTGCATGACGCGCTGCATGAAGGTGTCACCATCCTGAATGAAGTCATGCCGATCGCCCTGGTGAAAGATGCCAACGGTCGCGCCACTGCACTGCGTATGGCAAAGTGCACTCTGGACAAGGGTCGCCCGGTCAAGATCGAAGGCACTGAGTTCGATCTCGAATGCGACTTGGTGGTTTCCGCCATCGGTCAGGGTGGTGATCTGGGTGGCCTGGGTTTGCGATCGGTTGGATGGGGCCTTGGCGCGGCGGCAGCGGACGGCGAGCGCGTATGGGGCGTGGCTGGACGCGAACTTGGATGAGCTGGGGGAGGTGTTGGTGCATGCGGCAATCGCCTGGCAGTTGGCGGCCGCTGGTGACGCACGGTGGCCTTGGATTTTGTTGGCGGCGTTTGTGGCGGGGAAGTTTTTATTGGTGACGAGTTTGCGGAGCGAGGAGTCGCTGGCGGGGGTTGGCGAGAGGGCGATAAGCGGGGCGCCGCGAATGAAAGGGGGATCGCCATCGCTGTTGGCGCGGTTGTATCACGCGCCGGGGAATGCGGACTTGCGATTGCATGTGTTGTTGTTGGCGGTTGCGAGCGGCTGGTTGGGGGCGGAACTGGCGTTTGTGGCTGTCTACTACAACGTGCGGTGGATTGCTCGGTATGCGCTGGTCGCTCGTCGGTTGGCGGGGAGGGGCGCATGAGGCAGCGACCGGGGGTTTCGATCGCCTTGATCGCGCAGAACGAGGCCGCGCTATTGGCACGGCTGTTGCCGGAGTTGGCGTGGGCGGATCAGGTGGTGGTCGTTGATGGTGGTTCGACCGACAGAACAGCGGCGGTGGCGCGCGGGCACGGGGCGACGGTCGAGGAGCACGAGTTCGACAACTTCGCGGCGCAGCGCAATCGCGCATTGAGGCTGGCGC
>JBGSOE010000083.1:0-8491 GCA_041739295.1 Thiohalobacterales bacterium
TTCAGCGCAAGTGTTTCGACCGGATGGAGGACTTAATCAAGCGGCAAGGTAGAACGGTACTGCTAGTGAGCCATAACATTCGCCAAGTGGAGCGCCTATGTACACGGGTGATACTTATGAACCACGGCAAAATCGCACAGGACGGATCATCACGATATGTATGCAATAAATTTTATGAAGCAAGCGACAAACAGATTCATGAGACAAAACACTTAGCAATAAAAGCACGCACTGAATCCAGTGGCGATGTTGAACTTGAATCTGTAGCAATTTTGGATGCATCTGGAATGCAGTCGACTTACATCGAGCATCTTCAAGATGTCGAGTTTCAAATCAAGTACAACGTGAAAAATACTTTGTCTGATCCTATTTTCGGAGTCGGCATCCACACGACTGACTTTCTTTACCTTGCTACGAGCCAAAGTCTTGGCGAACTCAAGCCCGGGACACTTTCTCCCGGGCTGTACACATTAAATTACAAGGTCCGTAGATTCCCTTTCTTGCCCGGTGTTTACTCCTTGCGCTTGGGCGTGGCGCTGGGCGGCTCATTTCAGCCTGTTTATTACAGTGAGAATGTACTGCCCGTGCAGGTTATTTCGAGGAGCATAAATCGTGCTGTAGCCGGTCACGGTGATGAAGGATTTGTGAGCCTAGAAGGTTCATGGTCCATTAATGTCGATCATTCAAGGGACGAGCGAAGCCATGATGAGGCACGAATTTTAAGCTCGAATTAATTAGACACATTTTTTCTGCGGTTCCAAAACTGAGCATTACATCTGGATAAAAGAAGCTGTTAATAACCAACAACCGCATTTTAATGAGACTCAATTGATGCCCCCCCCTAACTCAGAACTCTGCGCCAGCGGCTATTACGATACCCTGCGACCCGAAGTGTTAGCCTTGGTTCCAACCCAGGCCCAACGGGTACTTGATGTTGGCTGTGGTCACGGCACCTTGGGAAAAGCCATCAAGGCACGGCAAGAAGCCGAAGTTGATGGGGTTGAACTTGTTGAAGATGCAGCGTCAATTGCTTCCACCCGCCTGGATAGAGTCTGGACTGGATCCATCGAAGAGTTATTGGTCCAACTCCCGGAAGCGCACTATGACTGCCTTATTTGTGCCGATGTTCTTGAGCACCTGATGGACCCTTGGGATGTGCTGAGTCGATTATCGGAAAAACTATCTCAGTCGGGAACACTGGTGGTCAGCCTACCCAACATTGGGCATTGGTCGATCATCGAGAACTTGCAGAAAGGGCAATGGAACTACAGCAAGGACGGCATTCTCGATATCACCCACCTTCGTTTTTTCACCCGGCAATCAATGAAGGAATTGTTATGGACGACTGGATTCAAGCTCGTCGACACCACAGACCGGCTGATTGCACCGGAAACAAAAAGCGAAGCCGCGTCGCGAATTCTTGAGAACAACCCTGACAGTGCCGCATATCAAATCCTTGCGCGAGCAGAAAAAGTTCGACTCATCAACAAAAATTCCGTTCTTATTGTTGTTTTGAACTGGAATGGCGGATCTGACACGCTAGCTTGTCTCGCCTCGCTAAAAAAAGTCACCTATTCCAACCACGCAATTCTCATCGTCGACAATGCGTCGAATGACGGCTCGCCTGAACAAATAGGTCGGGACTATCCGGAAGTTCACCTGGCACGCAATCATTCCAACCTCGGATATGCAGGTGGTAACAACGTGGGCATCACATTCGGATTAGAAAAAAACTTTGACTACATATTGCTACTTAACAACGACACGACCGTCGCACCCGATTTCCTTGAGCCGCTAGTTGAGGCAATGGAAGCAGCGCCAGAAGCTGCCGCATCACAGCCCAAGCTTTACTATCAGGACGAGCCCGAAATGCTCTGGTGCACCGGTGCTTCGTTTGACCAAGCCAATCTGGATTTCGTGTTCGAGAATCACAAGGTACGTGATGATCACCATAGCTTCGAACGCGTCACCCCGGTTCAAATCTGCGTCGGCGCGGCGCTTATGTTGCGTGCTTCGGCAATCCGTGAAATCGGGTCTCTCGATCCGGATTTGTTTCTGATGCACGAGGAATCGGACTGGTGCTTTCGCGCCCGCAAGCACGGCCACATATGCCTTTTTGTGCCCCGATCCCGTGTATGGCACAGAGTGTCGGCGAGCCTTGGGGTGGCCAGCCCACTCATGGTCTATTTTGGCAGCCGCAATATGTTGCGCTGGGCAAAGCGACATCTTGGTCTACGCGATTGGACGATACTTATTTTACGTACAGTCAGGCAGGCATTTAACCTGCCGACGCTGAAGGCAGTTTTTTCATGCCCGACCCGCAATCCATTGAACTGCTTGAAACATATCTACTGGAATGTCGCAAAAGCAATCCATAAGACTCGAACCAGTTGGCCCGAGCATCAGTACATAGCGCGCCGGACTGCACTGCGGGATTACTTGCTTGGTCGGTTCGGAGATTGCCCAGAACTGATTCGCCAACTGAATGCAAAACCAATCAAGAACGACGACTCACATGCCTGAACAAGCGTCGATCCCTTTTGGTTTCAACATCATTGGCATGGCCAGTGCCAATTTGGGCCTTGGGCTAACCACACGAGAGATCGCCCGGGTTCTTATCGCACGCGGCTATCCAGTATGCATTCTTGATATTGATGCCGGTCATGGCCGAAGTGGCAAGAACCTCGAATTCAGCAACGTCACCGTATCGTCCGGTGACGATTTGCCTTACGCAATCAATCTTTTTGTGGAAGGTGCTCACATCCTGCCGCATTTTGTGCTGCACCCGCCCCGTAATCTGGTGGTGGAGGGCCGTCTGAATGTTGGTTTTATCTGGTGGGATCTGACGGTGTTGCCCGAGCACCTTCGTTTGGGTTTGGAGTTTTTCGATGTGCTGCTCTCTGGTTCCGGGTTTGTCCAATCGACAATGGCCAATCACGTTCCGAGAACGCCCGTATTGTTTGCAGAACACCCGATGCGCCTGCCTTCTGATATTCAATCCAATCGCCATCGCTTTGGATTGCCTGATGGCGCATTCATCGTGGGCATGGGATTTGATCCCCACAGCGACCCGGCGCGAAAAAATCCATTTGCTGCGGTAGAGGCTTTTCGCTTTGCGTTCCCGCAAGAGCCAGACCAGCACCTGGTAATCAAGATGAGCAGCAGCAAGGGCATCAGCCAAAAAATGCGCGCACTGATTGACCGGATGCAAGCATTGATTAATGGTGACCCGCGTATTCACTTGATCGAGGAGACTTTACCCTACTCTGATTTGCTCTCCCTATATGCCAGTTTCGATGTATTCATGAGTCTGCACCGATCCGAGGGTCTCGGCCTGGTCCCATTGGAAGCCATGTTGCTAGGCAAACCCGTGGTGGCCACAGCATGGTCAGGAAATCTGAGCTACATGAATTATCAAAATGCATGTCTGGTTTCCCATGATTTGGTTCCGGTTCAGGATGACTCGGATTTTTATGGATCCACCACACTGGGCATCCAAGGCCAGTGGGCAGAACCCAGTCGGGAACACGCGGCCGCATGGTTGAGAAAACTGGCTGAAGATCCGGAATTTCGGACCAGAATGGGGCAACGCGCACACACTGATGCCCGCGCTTATCAGTCGCGGGCAGAGCAAGCCGCGTTTGCTGACGAAATCGTGGCGCTTTGGGAAAATTTCAACCTGGCGCCACCTCGTGACAGAAACGCCTTACGGTCCCTTATAGCCATTGCTGCCAAGGAGGACCAACTCAGGCAAATGGGTTGGGCACGCAGGCAGTTCATGCGGCACTACGTGCCGATAAAGGAGTTCCTGGATAGATGGTTATTGTGGAGATTCCAGGCGACCACAAAGCAATCATGAGCAGAGACATCACAGCTGGTTTCCTGCCTTGGTGGCCCGCCAACCCCTATCAGTACCCGCTCAAACAGGAACTGGTTGGGTTGCGCATACGTGTGATCGCCGTCCTGTTGCCATTGATTAATTTGTACTTCACGCGCGCCAAAATGCTTTTCTCCGACGTCATCTGAACCAAACTCCATGCCCGTAATAAAAGTCAGCCGCCTCACTAAGGTGTACCGCCTGGGAGCCATACATGGGCTCAAGCAGACCCTGCTCAACGCTGGCGCACGGCTCATGGGCAAAACAGTCCCGGAGCGTCCATTGTTCAAGGCTCTCGATGACGTCAATTTTTCCATCGATCAGGGGGAAGTGGTCGGCATCATCGGCCACAACGGCGCAGGCAAGTCCACCCTGCTCAAGATGCTGGCCAAGATCAGTACACCCACCCACGGCTCGGTTGTAACCAATGGCCGCATCGCGCCCCTGATCGAAGTTGGCGCCGGATTCGTGCCCGATTTCACCGGACGCGAGAACGTCTACCTCAACGGCGCCATACTCGGCATGACGCGGCAGGAGATCGACAAGAAATTCGACGAGATTGTCGATTTTGCTGAGATGGCGGAATTCATCGACACTCCGGTCAAGCGCTACAGCTCGGGGATGCAGGTCAAGCTGGCGTTTGCCGTGGCCACGAGCGTCGAATCCGAGATCCTGATCGTGGACGAAGTGCTGGCAGTGGGCGACCTGGCGTTTCAGCGCAAGTGCTTTGACCGGATGGAAGAAATCATCAAAGGGCAGGGAAGAACCATCCTTCTCGTCAGCCACAACATCCGGCAAGTCGAGCGCATGTGCAACCGGGTCATCCTGATGGATCATGGCAAGGTGGCAGCCGACGGGCCTGTTTCCGAAGTCTGCGAACTCTTCTACCAGCAAAGCAACACCAAGATTCAGGCCCAGGCCCAGCACGCCGCCACGGCGCGGATTTCGGGCTCAGGCGAAGTCACGATAGACAGCATCGATGTGCTCGATGACCTTGGTCACCCCGTTAGCGAGATCGAATCGGGCGGGCGACTGCGTGTCAGGATCAGATTCACGCTGCTACACGATCTTGATGGCATCGAAATCGTTGCAGGAACCCACCGCACCGATTTCATTTACATCAGCTCAGCCAGCACGCGCGATGTATTGCCCAATGCGGCATTCAGCCGTGGGGCTCACGAGATCGAATACATCGTGCCCACCTTTCCGCTTGCTGCAGGCACTTATTCTGTACGTCTGGTCTTCCTGGATAGAAACTGGCGTTTCCTGTTCAATGGAGAGTCGCTGAAAACCTTCACCGTGAAAGCCAAGCGGCTGGAAGCGATGAACAGCCAGTGGAAAACCGTCGACCTGCCCACTGAAATGCGGGTCGATGGCACGTTGTATGCCCTGCCGCAATAATCTGCAAGCCTTATGCTTAGCGCTGTCGCATAAGCTGCAGCGTGTTGAAAAAATGGGGAATTAAATGACACTGCTGACCGGCATACTCGACCCCGACCCGCTGCGGACAAGCCAATTTCTGGAAGGCAGCCGCAAACTGGCCCCGGGTCTACCTTGGCTCACACATACGGATACCCGCCTGGGACGCCTGTCGCTCTCGCTCGACGGCGCGCCCGGAACACCCTATTCCACGTTTCAGGATTCAGAGGGGCGGTCCGTTTTCGTACTCGGCGACATCCTGCCCGATACTGAAACCGGGACCGACAATGCCACCTGGCTGAGCCAGCAATGCCTCGAATACGGCCCGGAAATGCTGGGGCGGCAAATGGCTACTACCTTGCCGGCATGATCGACCAGCATGACGCCATTTACCTGGCAGCCGACCAGCTCGGCCTGATGCCGCTGTATTACTGGGCGGGGCCGGAGCACTTCTGCTTTTCCACCAGCCCCAACGCATTTCTTTCTCATCCAGGCTTCACCGCAAAACCTGACCTGATGGGCATCGCAGGCATCCTGCTGACCATGCATGCCACGGGTAACCGCACGACCTGGCATGATGCAAGCCGCCTTCCGCCCGGCCACCTATTGCGCTGGCGCAAGGGGGAAGGTGTCAGACTTACCGACGTAAACTCCGTCAAGGCGCATGACAGCTATTTCGGTTACTCCCCGTCGCGTTGCCAAAGTCTCATTCAAAACAGCTTCAACGAAGGCGTCAGAAGGCTTAACTCGCTCGGCGAAACATCCGTACTGCTGTCCGGTGGACTCGACTCGCGCTTGGTAGCCGGTAGCCTGCGCTGGCACGCCCGCTACAAAGTTCCCGTCGTCACACTCGGCGAACCGGCAGATTATGAAATGCAATGCGCACGCCGCGTAGCATCGGAACTGGGCTGGGCAATGCACCCTATCGCCGTCGACCTTGAAGCGTATCCGGAGTGGGCGCCCATCCAGGCACGACTGGATGGCATGCAATTCAGCTTCGTCGAATTCATGTGGTGGCAAGCCAACGGCACCCTAAACAAGCTCAAAGCCCGAATCATGACCGGGCTGCTGGGTGATTCCGTGATGGGGGGGAGCCACCTTGCGGACGGGTTCAACCAGAAAACCGGTGAACACGATTTCGCAACCCAGTTCAGGAACGCGAACCGCCTCGGGTTCGAAGCGCAAGAAATATCCGCGCTCGTTCGTCAACCCGGTTTAGCCGAAGCCGTCGTCCAAGAGTTGCAGGCGACCTGGTCCCAATACGATGGCATGTCGTTCCAGAAGTGTTGGCTATTTGACTTGCACCACCGGCAGCGACACCACGTCAGTGGGGCTGCATGGCACCTTTCCTACGGTGCGTGGCCAAGCTTCCCTTATGTTGACCGCGACTTGCTGAATGTAATGGCAGGCATGGCCGCACCGGCTTTTTCAGAACGTGTTGCCCAGGCCAACATGCTGAGCAACAAATTTCCTAAGTTGGCCGCACTACCGCTAGATCGGGGCGGCCCCGACACTCGACCGCTAACACTCAAGCCAGCTGCGAAATTTCGACATGATGTGCTGTCCCGTTTGGATTCGTGGATACCGTCCAGAAAGAAGATTGAGCGGCGACAGTTCGTCCGGCATTACGACGTTAATAGCCGAGGTTGGCGTGCCGTTCGTGAGATGGCTGAGCACTATCGTCCGTTGACGGCAGGCATTCTGGACACGACGAGACTCGATGGCATGCTTCCTCACGCCGACACGCCCATTGCAACCCCCGACGCGATTGTCGATGGCGCGCGCTCCAAGACGATGGTCGGGCTGCTAATGCAACTGGGCGCCTTTATGGGGGCTTCTCGCACATGAAAGAATCCGTCACTCCGACCGTCGCACACTTGGCCGCTCGCCGATCCGAGCATGTCGAACAGTTCAGCCTGGCAGGAAGCCACTCATTTCGATACCCCGCACCGCCGTATGCAAAGGAACGCGACCATGTCTGATGCCCTGGAAATCTCGCTGACGCAACATCAGGCTGAAGCAGGACTGCGACGCACCCTGCGGCTGCACAAGACAGGCGCACCACGGAGCGCTGACCAGGAGTTTCATTTCGATCTAATCTGCGACACAACGTCACCCGAACCGCAGGTCCTGGATGGCTTTGTATTCGGGGTCATTTTCATTGCAATGCAACTCGGCCGTCCGGTGAAGGTTCATGGCAGTCTGAGCCGCACCGCATGTTTCAACCTGGCCGAGTTTCAAAGTGCTTGGACCTGCTGGCGACCGGAGAAATACCAGCGCGTCGATATCGTGCCCGATCAGATCGCAGACATCCATCCGCTCCAGCACCCGCCTCGGGCCATATCGGCGTTTTCCGGTGGGGTGGATGGCACGTTTACGGCAATACGTCATAGACACAAGTTGTTAGGCAACGGCTCGTACCCCCTGACAGATGTACTGCTGGTGCACGGCTTCGACGTTCCTCTGGCGAAACCGCAGGCCTTCGACCTTCTGGTGCAACGCATACGTCCTTTGATAGACGAGCTCGGATTGGGGATGAAGATGATCAGAACCAATCTGAAGGAGGCTTCAGGGCAGTATTGGGAGGACAGCTTCGGGGTCCAGTTGGCCGCATGCCTCCATAACTACGGCCACGATTTCCGTTACGCACTGATGGGAAGCGGCGAGCCATATTCGAACATTTTTTACCCTTGGGGCTCGACGCCTGCGACTGATTACTTGATGTCTGGCGACCAGACCCAGCTTGTACTGGATGGGAGCGCCTACACGCGCACGGAAAAAATTGAGTTGCTTCGCAACCACCCGACCGCCTTGAGAACCCTGAAGGTATGTTGGGAGGGCAGCAATGAGGAACGCAATTGCGGCGTCTGCGAAAAGTGCACCAGGACGAAGTTGAATCTCATGGCCGTGGGGGTTCCGAATGCCCCATGTTTCGATGAACCGCTGGACACCAACCAAATCCTAAACATACGCCTGATAAACGACGCGCAGTTGCTCGAGCTGCAGACGATCTACGATTACGTTGTTGAGCGGGGCATTGATGGCCCCTGGGTACAAAATCTGAGAAGGCGCATGGACGCCTATATCAATCAAAAACAACGTCAAAAACAACCAGACACGGTCCTGCAGCGTGTGTTTCGGATGTTGTCCCCCCGACTTTGACTATCGGTTTTTTCCAGGCCACCTTCTAGAGGA
>JBGSOE010000109.1:0-9965 GCA_041739295.1 Thiohalobacterales bacterium
GTGAGCGAAGCGAACCGCACCAAACACTGGTCGGTCTCGAAGATCCTGGTGCGGTTCGCTTCGCTCACCACACCCTACAGGGTCGAGCCTTGTCTGTGTGCCTTGCACGTACCCCATTCCATGGCGCATAAAGCACAAAACCCGCCATAAGGGCGGGTTCCGTATTTATTGGCTGGGGGACTAGGATTCGAACCTAGATTAGAGGAGTCAGAGTCCTCTGTCCTGCCGTTAGACGATCCCCCATTAATTCTGGTTCTAGTTACTAGGTTCTAGTGCCGAGGGAGATCTTCCCTCCTGATTCACCTTATTACAGTAGTTAATCAGGCCATGCAGCATTTTAGACAGCTCGCGTGTTTCCGAGGCCACCTGCGTTGCAAACTGCCCGGTTAGAAAACCGGCTTCCTTACCAATCAGAATTTGTGTCCAGAGCTCGCCGCAGGAACCCTTGGCGATTTTCAAGAACCTTGCCCGCTCTTTCATCGAGTCCCGCTCGTAACCCTCAGCGATATTCGAGGGTATAGACAGAGCTGAGCGCGTAACCTGATCCTTAAAACCGAACTCCCTGCATTGCGCCAACTCGGTATAGAGTTCGACACTCAACCTGCAGGCACGCCGCCACACTTGGAGATTTTTTAGCGCATCCATGCGCAACTCCGTATTTGCCTCGGTCCTAGAACCTAGATTCTAGAGCCTGCGTTAATGGAATTAACGCTTGCTGAACTGAACGCCGCGACGGGCTTTGCGCAGACCAACTTTCTTACGTTCCACTTCGCGCGCATCGCGGGTTACGAAACCGGCTTTGCGGAGCGGTGAGCGCAGTTGCTCATCGTGCAGCATCAGGGCACGGGTGATGCCATGACGGATCGCACCGGCCTGGCCACTGATACCACCGCCGGCGACTGTGACGTAAATGTCGAACTGCTCGGTGAGGTTGGTGGTTTCCAGCGGCTGACGCACGATCATGCGCGCCGTCTCGCGACCGAAATAGACATCTATCGGGCGCTTGTTGATGGTGATCTCGCCAGTAC
Source organism: Thiohalobacterales bacterium (assembly GCA_041739295.1). GTDB lineage: Bacteria > Pseudomonadota > Gammaproteobacteria > Thiohalobacterales > Thiohalobacteraceae > JAHJQQ01. The sequence continues at coordinate 1,029 of JBGSOE010000109.1, forward strand.
CTTTACGCAGGAAAACCCGCGCAGTGGAGGTCTTGCGACGGCCGGTGCTATATAACTGTTGCTGCGCCATGTTACGCGTTCCCTAAATATTAGATTTCGAGCGGCTTGGGCTGTTGAGCGGCGTGCTGATGTTCCGGACCGGCATAAACCTTCAGCTTACGGAACATGGCACGGCCCAGCGGGTTCTTCGGCAGCATGCCTTTGACGGCGATCTCAATGATCCGCTCGGGCGCCTTGGCGCGGAGCTTTTCCAGCGTGATCGACTTCAGGTTACCAACATAGCCGGTATGGTGGTGGTAAAGCTTGTTCTGCTCTTTGCGACCGGTCACAGCGACCTTGTCAGCGTTGACGACGACCAGATAATCGCCCGTATCCACGTGCGGGGTGAATTCCGCTTTGTGCTTGCCGCGCAGACGATGCGCCAGCTCTGTGGCCAAACGGCCGAGGGTTTTACCCGTGGCATCAATAATATACCAGTCACGCTTGACGGTTTCCGGCTTGGCACTATAGGTCTTCATGAGAGACGTAACTCCGCACACCAACAACTAAGAAGACGCGGAATGGTATAGAAGTCGGAGATAAGATTCAAGGCTGCGTCATCTGCCCATGTTTAGCCACGAAATCCACAAAACCCACGAACGGGGACAATTAAGGATGCCTCTCTCATAGGGGGCGCCTTTAATCATATAAACAGCATTTGCCACGGAATCACACGGACCAGATCATTAGCATCACGCCTGCACCGCCATCACCCGCAAGATGGTGAATAGTCGTTTCAGGAATGCACTGTGTTTCCGTGTCTTCCGTGTGTTTCCGTGGCTGAAATGATTTTTTTAGGTTAATGGCTAATATCCGGCGGAAACTGACGTCCAGACGAATGAAAACACTCGATTCGGTCATTCGCCGGAATAGCAAACATGCGTTTGGGGTGTACCTAAAAGAACTTTCGTGGTGTTCGTGGGTTTCTTGGCCATCACGGATTTACCGCTGAACCGCGGGCAAAAAAATAGCGCGACAGGAGGTGCCGCGCTAAAAACCACCAAAAGGAGGATGGAGGAGTACCGAACCGCCGGTTATTGAGGGGGGCCGACGATTCAGTATGTAAGAATTCTCTAATACACTTGTATTGCTGTCAAGGCCCTGCTGAGAATTTTTTTGGGTGGGCATCATGCGCTTCCCGCACTCCCTCGGGGGAGAAGGCCGGAATGAGGCCTGCTGGATAACACCATAAAAAACCTTGTGATTAATTCAATCAAGCCAGTAGAGAGAGAGGGTCGGACGCAGCCTTCGGCCTGAAGCCGACCTACGTTTGATCCTAAAAAAATCATTTCAGCCACGGAAACACACGGAAGACACGGAAACACAGTGCCTTCCTGAAACAACTATTCACCACCTTGCGGGTGATGGCGGTGCCGGCGTGAAGCTAATGATCTGGTCCGGGTTTTTCCGTGTGATTCCGTGGCAAATGCGGTTTAGTAGGTTGATAGGCGTAGGTCGGCTTGACCGATCCCGCCAATAGGCGGGATTGCTACGGTATGGACGATTGCCATTTCATAACCCGTCACAGCAATCGCAGTGACGGGCTGCCGTTCAGCGGCGCGAGCCGCGCGTCCGACAGAACCACGGAGGGGAAACCCGGTTATAAGAGAACGACTAGCCTGAAAACAGTCAGTTATATCTTCAGACGCTCGACCGGATTACCCTTGAGCAGATGTTCCTGGAAGATTTCGTCAATGTCTTCCCGGTCCACATAGCTATACCAAGTACCCTCAGGGTAGACAACCATCACCGGTCCTTCGCTACAGCGGTCCAAACAGCCGGCCGTATTGATGCGTACCTTCCCGGCTCCCGCCAGACCCAATTCTTTGGAACGCTGCTTGGCATAATCGCGCATTGCCTGCGCATCGAAGCGCTGGCAACAGGCGCTGCCGTCTTCGCGCAAGTTGGTACAAAAGAACACATGGTATTTGTAGTAGGACATGAGGCACCGAGAACAGGGTGAAGAGGACTGCTAGTATAGAGGCTCTGAACCGGACCACCCAACTGCGGAGTCACTATGCCACGCCAGTATTCGCACCTCGACCACCTGATCACAAATTTTGATCAGGCCCTGCGCACGGTATTCGGTCGGCCACTGGTCACCGGCCGCGCCAACCCGAGTGATGCGACCGCTTCCAGTGATGAGCTGTCAGAGGCTGACCAGAATCAATCTGCACGGATGATGCGCATCAATCACACCGGAGAGGTCTGTGCCCAGGCGCTCTACCAGGGTCAATCACTGACTGCCCGTCTGGAACATGTGCGCGAGGGTATGGAACAGGCCGCACAGGAAGAAAATGATCATCTGGCCTGGTGTGAGCAACGCATCCACGAACTCGGCAGCCACACCAGTTATTTAAATCCGGTTTTCTATGCGGGCTCGTTTGCACTTGGCGCACTCGCTGGCGCGCTGGGTGACAAATGGAGTTTGGGCTTCGTGGCCGAGACCGAACGCCAAGTGGTAAAGCACCTTGATGGCCACCTTAAAATCCTGTCGCAGCAAGATCAAAAGAGCCGCGCCATCCTTGAACAGATGCAGATCGATGAGCAGCATCACGGCACCAAGGCCCAGGAAGCCGGCGGCGCTGATCTACCCACGCCCGTTAAACAGTTGATGCAGGCGATGTCGAAGGTAATGACCGGGACGACGTATTGGGTTTAATGTAGGTTCTAGGGACTAGTGCCGAGTAAAAGCCTGAATCTACCTTGACCCTAGTCCCTAGAACCTAGAACTCGCAGTTAACGTAACCCACGCTTCAGATTCCGACCGTAGAAAATCTCCGCCATTTCGCGTTGCAGGCGATCGCGGATCTGCTTCTCTTCCTTGGCGTTCAGTTCGTCAGCGCCGGTTCCGAACAGATAATTGTCCAGATCGAACTCCTTGAGCAACATCTTGGTGTGGAAGATGTTCTCCTGATACACGTTCACGTCGATCATTTGATAACGCTCACGGGTGTCGCGGGACAGGAAGTTCTGGATGGAGCTGATCTTGTGGTCGATGTAATGCTTCTTGCCGCTCACATCGCGGGTAAAACCGCGCACCCGGTAGTCCATGATGACAATGTCGGACTCGAAAGTGTGGATCAAATAGTTCAAAGCTCGCAGCGGTGAAATCCGGCCACAAGTTGACACGTCGATGTCGGCGCGGAAGCTGCTGATACCGTTGTCCGGGTGACTTTCGGGATAGGTATGCACAGTGATGTGGCTCTTATCCAAATGCGCAACGACAGAATCCGGTAGTGGACCAGGACCTTCGGTGTTGGATAGCTCCTCGGAGATGATCGGCTCCTCGGAAATCAGCATGGTGACGCTGGCACCCTGCGGATCGTAGTCCTGATGGGCGATGTTGAGGATGTTCGCACCGATAATGCTGGAGACCTCGGTGAGGATCTGGGTCAGGCGCTCGGCATTGTAGGCCTCATCGATGTACTCGATGTATTCCTTGCGCTGACGCTTGGTCTTGGCATAGCAAATATCGTAAATGTTGAAGCTCAACGATTTGGTCAGATTGTTGAAACCGTGCAGCTTGAGCTTTTTCATCGTGCCTTTGACCATTGCAATATTTCCAACCCAGAGGCGGCATCGGCTGACGCGCGACCCACACATAAACTTAAAAAAATCATTTCAGCCACGGAAACACACGGAAGACACTGAAACACAGTACTTTCCTGGAGCGACTATTCACCCCCTTGCGGGTGCTGGCGGTGCCGGCGTGAAGCTCATGATCTTGTCCGTGTTTTTCCGTGTGTTTCCGTGGCAAATGCGGTTTATCGGATAAATCAAATCACTGCCCATCCGGGGATGGCGCGGGATTATCCCATATTCCCCGCAATGGGGGGATGATAAATCATCTGCACCACGGTGCCGGCCGGATCGGCGCAGTAGAAACTGCGTGCGCCGTCGCGATGGGTCTTGGCCGCCGTCTTGATGGTCACACCCTCGGCCGCGAGGAAATCACGCCACTCATCAACCTGCTCCGGAGTTTGCAGGATAAAGCCAATGTGGTCGAGGACCTGCGCCCCGGTAGGCATGGCTCCATCCGTCCGCCGATGCAGGGCGAGATTGTCCTGGCCGGCCGTGGTCAGATAGATATTGTCGGGATCTGGATGCCATTCGATCTGCATGCCCAGCAGATCCACATAGAAATGCAGGCTGGCCTCCAGGTCCTGTACATACAGGGCTACATGGCGCAGACCCAATGTCGAAGCGGGACGTGACATAGTGCTCACCTAATCAACAGTATCAAAGACGGCGGATTCTACCGCTAGATCGAGCTCCCTGCCGAATGACCGCGTCAGCACCCAGGGCAAACCCACCGATCCGACCGCCAATAGCTGGTCATGAAAGTCTTTAAGTGACATCCGTTCCGGCACCAGCCGTGACCGCGCCTCCGTGAGCAATGCCCAACCCGTGGCGTAACCCATCGGCACGGCTGGCGCGCGCGTATACCAGGCGAGATCGGCCAGCGCCTGGGCACGCGGGAAACCCAGTGCGGACTGCATGCGGTCAGCGGCCGCCGCAATACTCAGACTGCGGGTCTGTAACTCGACATCCAACTGCACCCGCAGTGCACGCCATAGGCGATCACGCAACAGAATGAAACGCTGCTCGGGGCGCGCCAGAAAGCCCTGCTCATGCATCAGCTGTTCGCAATACAGCGCCCAGCCTTCGTAAAGTGTGGCCGAACTGTTGACCAGACGCGACAGACTGCGTGCCTGCGGATTCAGATTGGCGGTAACGAATTGCAGGTGATGTCCCGGCCAGGCCTCGTGGACGCAGGTATGCATCAGCCCCGGCGTATTGTGCTCGGCCAGTGCCGCTGCATCGGTCGGCGGGGTCACGTAGTAGTAGCCGTGCTGCTCGGGATCATCGACCGGAGGCGACCGATAGGCGGCGAAGGGGATCTGGTGGCGCAAAAACACCGGCGTCTCAACCACCTCCAGCCGCTCAGGTGCAGGCAGACTTACCAGATCATGCTCAACCAGAAATGCCTGAGCAGCCAACATCTGCGCCCGATACTCTCCCAGCAGCTGCGCTGGCTCGACATGTTCCTGACAGATCTGCACCCAGAGCGCATCGGCATCTCCGTCGGGCCGCAACTCGCGGGTCACGGCCTGCAGTTCGCGCTGCGTCTGATCATACAGCCGCACGCCAAAGGCATGCAGACGATCAGCATCTATATCCAGACCATGTCGCACGCGCAAAATGCGTTCGAACTGTTCCCGACCGCAGGCAAAATCACCACTGGCGTGCGGACCTATCTCACTCTCCAGAAAATGTCCGAAATCTTCTACGGCATGTACCGCCCGCTCCAGCGACTCCTGAAATTGAGATGATCTCCCGAATGCCTGGATGACGCGCGGGTGTTGTCTAAGATCACGCAGATACCCCACACCCTCCACCACCGAAGCCAACGCCGACTCCAACCAACCGATCGGCACCAATTCGGGCATATCCAGCAGATGTACGCGCGCACCACGAAGATATCCAGGTATCTGCGTCAGCCTGGATAGAAAAGCACCCGCGAAATCGGCTACCGGCAGAACGGTCAATTGATAGAGGGCATTGATTGGCAAATAGCGGACCGGATCGCGGCGACGCCAGTCGCGTTCTAGTAGGTCGTGATGTTCAATCTGTGCCTGACCCGCGAGTATCTTCGCATCCAAGCGCCGATCCGGATCCAAGGCATCCAAATCGAACCCGTCCAATTCGGCCAACAGCTTTTCCTGGATCGCTGCCTGCGCACCCAGCTCATCGTCACCATAGGGACGCAGCAAACCAGCATAACCAGAGATTCCAAGATCAACGGCAGTCTCGGGATGGAAACGGAACCAGGCTTGATAGTAGTCAGCCACCAGTGAATCGAAGGCTGCCGAGGGTGGTATGTGCTGCGTCTGAGTCACCGATCAGGGCGCCTCGACAACCTCGTAATCATGGGTAATCACAGCGGCCTTACCGAGCATGATGGATGCCGAGCAGTATTTCTCGGCCGATAGCTTTACCGCACGCTCCACCTGTTTCTCAGGTAGTGCGCGACCGGTAACGATGAAATGCACATGGATCTTGGTGAACACCTTGGGGGCTTCTTCAGACCGCTCGGCCTCGATCTCGACAACGCAGTCCGACACCGGCTGACGCGCACGCTTCAGAATGTAGACGACATCAAATGCCGTGCAACCGCCCATACCAAGCAGCAGCATTTCCATCGGGCGCACGCCAAGATTACGTCCACCACTCTCTGGAGGGCCATCCATGACCACGGCGTGGCCGCTGGCGGATTCGCCGATAAAAGTGGCATCTTGCACCCATTTCACCCGCGCCTTCATGACGTTCTCCATGCACATTGGATTTGTGCGAAGCCTATCACAGTCCCCACCTTCCCTGGACCCTGAACCCTGGACCCTGAGCCGGTGTTATAGTATGTACTGAAGTGGCACCCAGTGGTGCCGATACAGGATCACTATGGCGACGATTACCCCACAGAAAGCCACCGGCAACCCGTCGATCGACAAGTTTCTGGAACATTGTCATCGGCGGCGCTACCCCTCCAAGAGCGTCATCATCTATGCAGGTGATGCCCCCGATGTGCTGTATTACATCGTCGAGGGCTCTGTCACGGTGCTCATCGAAGATGAGGATGGTCACGAAATCGTACTGGCTTACCTTAACAAGGGCGATTTCTTCGGTGAGATGGGCTTGTTCGGTGAGAGCAGCAAACGCAGCGCCTGGGTACGCACCCGTTCCGAGTGCGAACTCGGTGAAATCAGTTACAGCCGCTTCCGTCAGATCGCCGAGGAAGATCCCGGCATCCTTTTCGCATTGTCCTCGCAAATGGCAGCACGCCTGCGCACCACCAGCCGCAAGGTCTCAGACTTGGCCTTCGTGGACGTTACCGGTCGCGTCGCACGCACCCTGCTGGACCTGTGCAAACAACCCGACGCCATGACCCACCCCGACGGCATGCAGATCCGCGTCACCCGTCAGGAGATCGGCCGCATTGTCGGTTGCTCACGTGAAATGGTCGGGCGCGTCTTGAAGAGCCTTGAAGAACAGGAGCTAATCAGCGCCAAGGGTAAGACCATTGTGGTGTTCGGTACGCGCTGAGTTTCTTGTCTCGCGCCGAGACACAAAGACAAGCCAGATACACCGCCGTGGTGAGGACAGATCTTTAGCTTTGTCCCGTTGTGGTTCCACTCAACCAAGCGGAGCCACCCAACAACCCGCCGTCACGCTTCCTCAGCGGCTTCGTTCATCCGCGTGGTACGCACGACGAGGACAGAGCTAAAGATCTGTCCCCACGTCTGCGTAGACCCTAGCACCTAGCACCTAGACCCTCGCCCCTGAATTCGAATAACTCCGCCAACCGCTGCCCCGGATCATCCGCCCGCATAAAGGCCTCACCGACCAGGAACGCATTCACCTGATGTTGGCGCATCAGGGCAACGTCTGCCGGTGTGAGAATACCGCTCTCTGTCACAATCAAGCGGTCATCCGGAATCCGCCCAAGTAAATCCAACGTTGTTTCCAATCGCGTCTCAAAGGTACGCAAACTGCGGTTATTGATGCCGATCATGCGGCAAGGCAATTTGAGCGCGCGCTCCAGTTCTTCGGCATCGTGCACCTCGACCAATACATCCATGCCCAACTCATGTGCCAAGTTCGCCAACTCGGCCATCTGCGTATCGCTCAGGGCAGCAACGATCAACAGGATGCAATCGGCACCGATCGCGCGCGCCTCATAGACCTGATACGGATCAATCATGAAATCCTTACGCAACACCGGCAGCGTACAGGCTGCACGCGCCTGCTGGAGATAGGCATCAGCACCCTGGAAGAAATCAATATCGGTCAGTACCGACAAGCATGCAGCTCCGCCTGCCGCATAACTTCTGGCGATGGCCGGCGGATCGAAATCCTCGCGCAGCACACCTTTGCTCGGAGAAGCCTTTTTTATTTCCGCAATTACACCGGCCTGTCCTGCCGTGATGCGCCGCATCAGTGCTGCAATAAATCCGCGCGGCGCATCCGCTGTTGCGGCTGACTGTCGAATCTCACTCAGCGACATGCGCGCTGCGCAGGCAGCAACCTCTTCTGCCTTGCGTGCGAGAATTTTCTGGAGGATATCAGGAACGCCGGTCATGGCTCATAGTCTTCAAGAAAATTAATCAGTTTCATCGACCCATACACACAGACAGTAATTCTGCCCTGCTGAATGGAACTACTGCTGTTCCGTCATTCTGGCGAAGGCTAAAATGACGGAACGCTAATTCATTGGTGATTTAAAAAACTTACACTAACAACTGTTACTGACCTGCACTAATGCCGCGAGTTTTTCCTGCGCAGCACCGCTATCAATAACCTTGGCGGCCAGCGCGACCCCCGCCGCCAGCGAATCGACTAGATCGGCAGCATAAATGGCCGCACCTGCGTTCAGCATCACGATATCCCGCGCCGGCCCCAGCTTGCCGGCCAGCAGATTGCGGATTACCGCCAGGCTTCCCTTTGCATCGGCCACTTTAATCGCAGCCAGGTCGCCGCGCGCCAGTCCAAAATCTTCCGGCGCAATCTGATAAGTAGTGATTGAGCCATTCTTCAATTCGGCCACATCGGTAGCCGCGGCAATGCTGATCTCGTCCATACCATCCTGCGCATTTACCACCAGCGCATGCGTGCTGCCGAGCTGCTTGAGCACCTCCGCGAGCGGTTGCACCCAGTCTTTACTGAATACACCCAACACCTGATGTGGCGCGCCGGCAGGATTGGTGAGCGGCCCGAGCAGATTGAACAGAGTCCGCACACCCATCTCCTTGCGCGGACCAATGGCATGCTTCATGGCGCTGTGATGCATGGGCGCGAACATGAAACCGACACCAACTTCGTCGATACACTTACGCACCT
>JBGSOE010000112.1:0-4625 GCA_041739295.1 Thiohalobacterales bacterium
TGGTGCGGTTCGCTTCGCTCACCACACCCTACGTCACTGGCAACCCTGTTCGCGGCCACGGCCGCACCAACAAAACAATGGAATAAGCATTTTTTCTGTGTTCTTCAGTGGCCATCTCTTTAGGGTTCTGGGCTTAAGTAAGCACCATTTGTGCTTGATACCAAATTAAGTTGTCCTTGATGCCGCCCGAGAAGCGAGCCAATGCCCAGATGTTTGCTTTTTTACAACAAAATCCAGATTTGCTGCCGCCCAGCTGTGAGATTTGTGTAATCTGTGGTGAAAATCAGGGCAACGCAAAATAAATTTTTTATGATCGAACCCTCAAGATTTAGGGATGCATGCCGATCCAGCCCCGAATTGACACTGTATGTTGTGTTGCTGAAAAACTACAGCTTGGCTTGGTTGTAGTTTTTTTGTTAACAGGTGTTGCATTCGAGTGGAAACTCGACTAAATTTACCACCGTTTCGTAACACTCCTAACCGGACAAGGGGAATATCAAATGGATAAGAAGATTCTTGCTACTGCAATCGCTGGCGTTCTCGCCGGCTCCATGGCCTTCGCGGCCAATGCCGATGTGACCTTATACGGTCAGATCGATCTGTCGATTGACGCTGGCGATATCGATGGCGCCAATGACGACATCAACATGAACTCCAATACTTCCGCTCTGGGCGTGAAGGGTTCCGAAGATCTGGGCAATGGCCTGAAGGCTATCTTCCAGTTGGAATATCAGACTGACGTCAGTGGTTCTGACACCGCTGCCGGCTCCGTTACCACGGGTCGTGACCAGTGGGTTGGTCTCGGTGGCGATTTCGGTACCGCCCGTTTTGGTACCTCCAGCACCCGTTATAAAGACCTCAGCGCCAAAATCGATCCGCTGTATCGCACCAGCCTGCAGGGTCGTAGCCACGGCCTGCAGTCCACACTGCACTCCGGTGATGGCTCCAACGGTGAAGGCCGTATGACCAATGGTATCTTCTTCAACTCGGCTGACTACAATGGTCTGCAGTTGGGCTTCAGCTACGCCTTGGATGATACCTGTACTCCTCCGTCTTGCGCCCCTGGCGCGTCCGATGACGACGCCTACAGCTTAGGTGCCTCCTACACCAATGGCCCGATGTATCTCTTCACCTCGATGGTGACTTCTGCGAAGGGCGGTGACGACAGCGCCACAGAAGTCGGTGGTAAATACAGTTTCGGTGACTTCGGCATCTACGCTATGTACGAACTTGACGGCGGTCTGCTTGCCGGCGATACCAACACATCAAATCAGAACAATGATGAGGCTGATGTGTGGCATCTGGGTGGTACGTTCAACATGGGTAACATCATGCTGTACGGCGCTTATGGCCAGGGTAGCGATGATTCGGCCACCGGCCCGGTTGAAACCGGCTACGATGCCTGGACCGTGGGTGGTACCTACAGCTTCAGCAAGCGCACCATGGTCTACACCGGTTACAACCAGGTGTCCTGCGATGCGGGCGGCTGGAGCAACGGTGCAACCAACCAGTGCGCCAATGTTAGCGTCTCTGGCGGTGAGAACGATCTGTTCTCCGTCGGTATGCGTCACAAGTTCTAAGTCGTCGTAAGACGATCTGAACAGGAAACGGGGCCTTCGGGCCCCGTTTTTTTTTGCCGAATTTTGCCTGTTTCGGCGTTCAGCAAGAGCGAATTAATCAGAGGTTCCTTAATAGAGCGCCGCGGTGGAGCGCGAAGTTTTGTACACTAAGCGAGCAGGTGTTTCTGTAGTTCGAATTGACTCGCTGTGTTACATAAATATTACAATTGCCGTATGACGGTTGTATTCGAATTGAAGCTTGTCTACATTCGCCCGAGCTTTATTACCATTCCCAATCAAGCAAGGTGAATACCTAATGGACAAGAAGATTCTTTCAACTGCAATCGCTGGCGTTCTCGCCGGTTCCATGGCCTTCACGGCGAATGCCGATGTAACCCTGTACGGTCGGGTCGATCTGTCGATTGATGCTGGCGACATCGATGGCGCCAATAACGATGTCAACATGAATTCCAACAACTCGCGCCTTGGTGTGAAAGGCTCCGAAGATCTGGGCAACGGCCTGAAGGCTATTTTCCAGTTGGAATATGGGAGCGACGTGAGTGGTTCTGACAGCGCAGCCGGCGGTCTGACCACGGGGCGTGATCAGTGGGTTGGTCTCGGTGGCGATTTCGGTACCGCCCGTTTTGGTACTGCCAGCACCCGTTATAAAGACCTCAGCAAGAAGATCGATCCGCTGTGGGACACCAGCCTGGAAGGTCGCAACCGCGGCCTGATGTCCAAGTTGCACGGGGGGGATGGCTCCAATGGCGAAGGCCGTATGACCAATGGTATCTTCTTCAACTCGGCGGATTACAATGGTCTGGAGTTGGGCTTCAGCTACAGCTTGGATGACACCTGTACCCCGCCGTCATGCGCCCCTGGCGCGTCCGATGACGACGCCTACAGCTTAGGTGCCTCCTACACCAATGGCCCGATGTATCTCTTCACCTCGATGGTAACGTCCTCGAAGGGCGGTGACGACAGTGCCACAGAAGTCGGTGGTAAATACAGTTTCGGTGACTTCGGCATCTACGCTATGTATGAGCTTGACGGCGGTCTACTTGCCGGCAACGTCGATACAGCAAATCAGAACAATGATGAGGCTGATGTGTGGAGCTTGGGCGGTACGTACAACATGGGAAATATCATGTTGTACGGCGCTTATGGTCAGGGTAGCGATGATTCGTCCAACGCCCAGGACACCGGCTATGACGCCTGGACTGTCGGCGGTACCTACAGCTTCAGCAAGCGCACCATGATGTACACCGGTTACAATCTGGTGTCTTGTGATACGGGTGGCTGGAGCAACACCGCGACCAACCAGTGCGCCAATGTTAGCGCCTCTGGTGGCGATAACAGTCTGTTCTCCCTCGGTATGCGTCACAACTTCTAAGTCGTCGTAAGGCTAACTGAATGAAAAACGGGGCCTTCGGGCCCCGTTTTTTTTATTTGCCGATCCAACATACGCTGCAGGCAGGCGTGGATAGCCATCATTTCCATAGCGTATTCACCCTGTCATCCAGTGCTAGAATAACCGCTCACACTTACTGCCTGAGCCGACACCAACCAAACCGATGTCCCAGACCTCCGCCCGTATTCGCGAAATCCCCTATAACTACACCTCGTTCTCCGATCGGGAAATCGTTATCCGATATCTCGGCGAGGATATGTGGCAGGTGTTGAACGAGCTGCGTGGTGAGCGCCGCACGGGACGATCGGCGCGCATGCTGTTCGAGGTGTTGGGCGATATGTGGGTTATCGATCGCAACCCGTACATCCAGGATGACCTGCTCGATAACCGCAAACGCTGGGGGTCGCTGGCGCATGCGCTGCATCATCGGCTGGACCAGATCGTGGCCCGCGCGGAAGACAATGCGCAGGCACTGGCCTTGGTTGAGCGTGCGCGCACCGCTGTTAAACGTTTTGAATATTGGTTTCCGCAGGCGCATGAGCTACGCCGGCGTGTCCGGCGTCGTTTGGGTAAGGTAACCCGCGCCGATAATATCGACTTCGGTGGCCTCGCGCGCGTCTCGCACGCGACCGATGCTACCGACTGGCGCGTCGAGATGCCCTTCGTGGTCGTCAGTCCGGATACCGAAGATGAAGTCTGCGCGGTCGTCGCTGCCTGTATTGAACTTGGGTTGACCGTCATCCCGCGCGGTGGTGGTACCGGCTATACCGGTAGTGCAGTGCCATTGTCTGGCACCAGTGCCGTGATCAACACCGAGAAGCTAGAGTATCTGGCGCAGGTTGAACTGCGCCAGTTGGAAGGTGTCGAGCAACAGGTCGCCACCGTGCGTGCCGGTGCCGGTGTGATCACTAAACGTGTTGCCGAGCGCGCTGAGGCAGCCGGATTTGTGTTTGCGGTCGATCCAACTTCACAGGATGCCTCCACCATCGGTGGTAACGTCTCCATGAATGCCGGCGGCAAAAAGGCCGTGCTCTGGGGCACGACGCTGGACAATCTGGTGTCCTGGCGCATGGTCACGCCGGACGCGCAATGGCTGGAGGTCGAACGCCTCAACCATAACCTCGGCAAGATTCATGATCAGGCGCTGGTGAGTTTTCGCATCACACGCTATGCGCCTGATGGCCGCACGCGTATCGGCGAATCCGAACTGCTGCAACTGCCCGGCGCCAGTTTGCGCAAACAGGGGCTTGGCAAAGACGTTACCGATAAATTCCTCGGTGGTCTACCCGGCATTCAGAAAGAAGGTTGCGATGGTCTGATCACCTCGGCGGTGTTCGTGCTGCATCGCATGCCGCAATTCACGCGCACCATCTGCCTGGAGTTTTTCGGTAGTGATCTGCACCGCGCCGTGCCGGCCATTGTCGAGACCAAGGATTATCTGGATGCGCGCGATGATGTGTTGCTGTCAGGCCTGGAACATCTCGACGAACGTTACATCAAGGCAGTGAATTACAGCACCAAGGCGCCACGTCGCGAGTTGCCGAAAATGGTGCTGGTGATTGATGTGGCGGGTGAGAATGAAGATGGCGTGGCGGAGGCCTGCTCGGCTGTTGTGCGCATGGCCAATGCGCGCGGTGCCGAGGGTTTTGTCGCGG
>JBGSOE010000114.1:0-2879 GCA_041739295.1 Thiohalobacterales bacterium
TGGTGCGGTTCGCGTTGCTCACCACACCCTACGCAATAGTGCCCTCAAGATTCCCGAACAGCTTGCCCATGTCCCTGCGCTCGATCACACGCACATGATGGACCTCAACGATGTCTTCGCTGCCGCAGGGCTGCTCGCGCGTAAGCTGCCCGGTTATGCGCCGCGTGCCGCGCAACGCAGTATGGCGGAAGCCGTCGCAGATACCCTGGAGAAGGGCGGTCAGTTGGTAGTGGAGGCCGGTACCGGTACCGGTAAGACCTTTGCCTATCTGGCACCAGCGCTATTGTCCGGCCGCAAGGTGATCATCTCTACTGGCACCAAACATCTGCAGGATCAGCTGTTCGATCGTGATCTGCCCACGCTGCGCAGCGCGCTGGGCGTGTCTACGCGCATTGCCTTGCTCAAGGGGCGCGCCAACTACCTTTGTTTGCATCGCCTCGATCTGGCTGCGGCGGAAGGGCGTTTCAGCTCGCGTGCCCAGGCCAGCGAGCTGGAGCAGATCCGTAGCTGGGCCGGTCGCACCAAGAGTGGCGACATTCGTGAATTGGCCGAGGTCGCCGAGGATTCACCTTTGTGGCCGCGCGTAACGTCTACCAGTGACAATTGCCTGGGCAGCGAATGTCCGAATTACAACGACTGCCATGTGGTGAAGGCACGCCGCGCCGCACAGGATGCGGAACTGTTGGTCATCAATCATCATCTGTTGTTCGCTGACATGGCCCTCAAGGAAGAAGGCTTTGGTGAACTGTTGCCCGGTGTCGATGCCGTGATTGTCGATGAGGCGCATCAGGTTCCAGAAGTGGCGACGCAGTTTTTTGGTATGAGTTTGGGTAGTCGTCAGCTGGCCGGTATCGCTCGCGATGCCGTTCAGGAACACCTGCGCGAAGCCGGCGACATGGGCGATCTGCCGGAGGCTGCAGCCGCATTGGAAAAGGCGGTTGCCGAACTACGTCTAGCCATGGGGCATGGCAGTAAGCGCCAACCCTGGCAGGCGCTCGGCGATCATCCGCGACTGCGCGCCGCAGTCGAAGATGTCGCGACGCATCTGGAGGAGTTGCGCGGCTGGCTGGAAACCGCCGCGCCGCGTGGTCGTGGTCTGGAAAATTGCTGGCGCCGTGCCGAGCGCGTGCATGAGCGTTTGCAGTTGGTTGTCGGCAAGCCACCGAGCGATTATGTGCATTGGGTCGAAACCTTTACGCGTGGCTTCGCCATACATTTCACACCGCTGTCGATTGCGCCTCTGTTCCGCGCGCAGCTCGCTACACTCGACAATACCTGGATCTTCACTTCCGCAACGCTCGCGGTTGGGGACAGCTTTGAACACTTTGTGACGTCGCTGGGTCTCGACGAACCGCGCACTGAGCGTTTGGATAGCCCTTTCGACTATGCGCAGAACGCACTGCTGTATCTGCCACCGAACATGCCCGAGCCACGTGACGACAATTACACCGAGGCCGTGATTCGTATTGCTCGCGAGGTGGTCTCTGCGAGTGGCGGACGTGCCTTCCTGCTGTTCACCAGCCATCGTGCGCTGCAAGAGGCGGCAGCAGCATTGACCGCGTCGCTGGCATACCCGGTACTGGTACAGGGGCAGGCGCCGCGCGCAGAATTATTGGCACAGTTCCGACAGCTCGGAAATGCCGTGTTGCTGGGTACCGGTAGTTTCTGGGAAGGCGTCGACGTGCGCGGTGAAGCGCTCTCGATGGTACTGATCGATAAACTCCCGTTCGCCTCGCCCGGTGATCCGGTGTTGCAGGCGCGTATCGATGCGCAGCGCGCCGTGGGTGGTAATCCGTTTTTCGATGTGCAGGTGCCAGAGGCCGTGATCACCTTGAAGCAGGGCGCCGGACGGCTGATCCGAGATGTACAGGATCGTGGCGTGTTGGTGTTGTGTGATCCGCGCTTGGTGAATAAAGGTTACGGACGCGTGTTCCGCTCCAGTCTGCCGCCTATGCCGGTTACCCAGAGGCTCGCGGATGTGCAGGCCTTCTTTAAGCCTCGCGCGGTGCAGGAGGCACAGGTATGAAACTTTTGGCGTTAGATACTGCCACCGAGGCCTGTAGCGCGGCATTGCTGATCGGCGATGCCATGCTGGAGCGCTACGAAGTCGCGCCACGTGCGCATGCGCGACTATTGTTGCCAATGTTGGAAAGCTTGCTGGCCGAGGCGGGTTTGAAACTTGCCGATCTGGATGCGATTGCATTTGGATGTGGTCCTGGCAGCTTCACGGGCGTGCGTATCGCGGCCAGTGTGGTGCAGGGCATTGCGTTTGGCGCCGACTTGCCCGTGTTGCCTGTATCCACGCTCACGGCATTGGCGCGTGCGGCATTACAGGAACATTCGGCAACGCATGTGTTGGCGGCCATCGATGCGCGCATGGGTGAAATTTATTGGGCGACCTATCGGCGCGACGCGCGCGGTGAACCTCAGGCGCTTGGCGATGAGCTGGTCACATCGGCTCAGGATCTGTCTATATCAGAAGATGCGGATTGGTATGGCATCGGAACCGGCTGGGCGGCCTACGAATCGGTGTTGCGCCCGCAATTTGGAAGTCGATTGCTGGGTTGCGATGCACAAGCGTTGCCACGCGCGACACATATCGCACAGTTGGCGGCCTTGGACTATGCCGATGGCAAGGCATTGTCAGCTGAGCTGGCCTTGCCTGTGTATATCCGCAATCAGGTTGCGATACGGCCGGGCGCGGTGTCGAAATAATCCAGCGATAACGGTAGGAGCGACCTTGGCCGCGAATTGTTCTATTCAGTGAATGTTGAGCATTCAACAACGATGTGTAGAGCCCTTGGTGGAATGTCGGACGCGCGGCTGGCGCCGCTGAATCCGACCTACAGGTCTACGTTTACCTACGTAGGTCGGATTCA
>JBGSOE010000151.1:0-3842 GCA_041739295.1 Thiohalobacterales bacterium
TCACTCGAATCCGACCTCAATAGGGTAGCCATTCATCTAAATACTATCACTGATATACGAGCTCGGCTGAATCTGGCCAAGCCTATTCCAGCCCCAGCCTCTTAAGCCGATATCGCAAGGCGCGAAAGGTGATGCCGAGCAATTTCGCGGCTGCGGTCTTGTTATTCTGGGTTTTTTCCAGTGCCTTGAGGATGGCGTCGCGCTCGACCTGATCCATATAGTTTTCTAAAGGCAGACCCTCGGGCCGAGGGGGCGGCGGGATAGTTGCCACCGGAACGTCTGTCGTAGCTGGGTTGGTCGTGCTTGGCAGAAACAGGTCCTCTGCATGGAGGGTGTCACCTTCGCACAGCGTGAGGGCCCGTTCGAGAATGTTCTCCAGTTCGCGGACGTTGCCGGGAAAGGCGTAGCCGTTTAGCGCCGCAATGGCATCCTCGCCGAGCTTTGCCGAGCGTCCAGCCAGCCGGGCGATGTCGCTTAGAAAGTGTTGGGCGAGACGTTCTATGTCAGCACCGCGTTCGCGTAGCGGTGGCACTTTGAGTTCGATGACGTTCAAACGGTAATACAGATCCTGGCGGAAACTGCCGTCCTGAACCTGCTGAGCAAGGTTTTTATGGGTGGCGGAGAGGACACGCACATCGACGCTGACCTCATGCTGTGTGCCGATCGGGCGCACCGCCTTTTCCTGGATGACACGCAATAACTTCACCTGCATGTGCAGCGGTAGCTCGGCGACCTCGTCGAGGAAGAGCGTGCCGCCGTCGGCGGCCTGGAACAGACCATCCTTGTCATTGCCCGCCCCGGTGAGGCTCCCCTTTTTATGACCGAAGAACTCGCTTTCCATTAAGTCCGTTGGAATGGCTCCGCAGTTCACGGCAATGAAGGGTCGTTCTCCGCGTGGGCCTTTTTCGTGGATCAATCGTGCGACCAGTTCTTTGCCGGTGCCGGATTCGCCACTGATATATACAGGTGCCTGACTGCGCGCGAGTTTGGCGATGGTGGCGCGGATAGCCTGCATGGCCGGTGCGTCGCCGATCAGATCGTCGCGCGACCGGCGATCGCGTACCGGGAAGTCGCTGGTGTCGGAAAGTCGCAATGCGGTATTCACCAGATTACGCAGCATCTGTAGATCGACTGGCTTGGAGACGAAGTCAAAGGCGCCGGACTTGAGCGCCTGCACGGCGGCCTCCATGCTGCCGTGGGCGGTGATAACCGCGACGGGCAGGTTCGGGTGCTGGGCCTGGATGAATTCTACCAGTTCGATGCCATTGCCATCCGGGAGGCGCATGTCGGTCAGGCAGAGATCAAAGTTGTGTTGCGCCAACTGCGCGCGCGCGCCGGCCAGATCACCAGCGGCATGGCTTTCGATATTCATGCGCCCGAGCGTGATCTCCAGGAGTTCCCGGATATCAGGCTCGTCATCGACCACCAGTACTTTGTGCTGTGCCATGCCGAGCATATTACAGGATGCGTGGCACTCTACATATCCGGCGCGGATATTCAGGCCACATGGATTTTGATTCCCTCATCCTGGCCTTCTCCCGGAGGGAGAAGGAACTTTCTTTATTAGCGTAATCGGGATTTCATGTCTTGCATCGTAGTCACGTAGGGTGTGGTGAGCAAAGCGAACCGCACCAGGGATGCGTGCAGATGATGTTAATCTGTTCTGTGTGCGTTCCAGGTGAGCTTACTGACTGTGTTGAACGAATGTGATGCGGAAGCGGCTGCCGCCGCCCGCGCGGGGTTCGTAGGTTAGGCGTGCCCGGTTCAACTCACAGAGTTCGCGCGACAGGTACAGGCCCAGGCCGGTGCCGCTGTTGGCCGTGGTGAAGAAGGGTTCAAAGATATGCGCCTCAGTCTCGGTGGTGATGCCGGGTCCGCGGTCGAGGACATCCAGACAGGGCAGACGCGCTGCCGTCAGGCCGAGCCGCAGTTCCACTTGGTTACCACCATGCTGCAGGGCATTGTGGGTCAGGTTCCAGACAATCTGTTGCAGATGGCCGGGATCGAAGTGCAGGGTGATATCGGCGTGCTGTATATCCAAGCGGAGCTGATTAGGTGCGAGGTTTTGGGTGCGGATCATTTCATCGACGTAATCGCGCAGCCAGGTGTTTAGTTGCAATTCCTTGGGATGGGCCTCGCCGCGGCGGGACAGTTGCAGGACATCTTCGATAATACTGTTCACGCGCTGACTCTGGGTGCTGATTATTTCGGTCAGACGCTGTTCACCCGAATCCAGATGCGTTGATTCGGACAGTAATTGACCGGCATGACTGATGGCGCCCAGCGGATTACGGATTTCGTGCGCGATGCTGGCAGTGAGTCGTCCCAGGGCGGCGAGTTTCATCTGCTGAGCTTGTTGTGCAAGTGCGGTGGTGTCTTCCAGGAAAATAAGTACGGCACCATGACGTGTTTTCCCCAGCGCCGTAAACCGCGGTACCAGGTTAGACTGGGAATGTTCCGGTGTGAATATTTCCGGTGCGGCGTTGGTATCCACGCGCCAGTCATGTAGCTGTGAAGCCAAACGTGGTGAGAAGCGCTGGAGCAGACCGCCGGCCAACTCGCGAGGTGCCTGCAGCATGACCCAGGCGGTATCGTTCATGAGCCGCACCTGGGCGTATTCATCCACGACAAGAATGCCCGATTGCAGACGCTGGATGACATGCTCATTGAGGCGCGCCAGATTCGCCAGATCGACGCCACGTTGTTCCGCCAGGGCCTCGGTTTCGCGGATGCGCCGGGCGAGCAAATGCGCGATCACCGCCGTGGTGAACAGCACCGCGCCGAGCAGGCCGGCGCGGGTGAAGTCCTCACCGAAATTGCCATGCCCTTCCAGGACGGTGAGGCTGAATTCGCCCAGCACTGCGAGAGTGGCTACGGCGGCGAAGAAATAAGCTATTTGACCTGGCAGCAACAGGCCGCCTACCGCCACCGTCAGGATCAATAAGATGCCCAGGCCACTCTGCACGCCGCCGCCAGCATGCATCAGCAGTACGATTACAAAGATATCCACTAACACCTGCACGAACACTTGTACGCCGTAGCGTGGTCGACGCAGGCGCGCCGCGAAACCGGCGACGAGGGCAAAGCCGAGATAGGCAAGGCTGGTCGCGGCGAACAGCCAGGGGCGTTGGGCACCCAGTGATTGGCTGGACGGCAGCATGAAAAACAGTGTGGTGAGCAGTCCGGCAAGGGTCAGCCGGTACAGGGTCAGAAACCGCAGCGGGCGCCAAGTGAGGGAGTCCTGGCGGTCGGCGTCCAGGCTGGCGATGTCGCGCGGGCTGAGATCCATGTGTGGGTTAGGCCTGATCCTGGCGATGGGCGCGGCGGTGCGCTTCCGAGCAGAATACCTGTGTGTCCTCGCGCACGGCATCCTGTTCCGGGAAATACAGGCCGCAGTGATCGCAGGCCAGCATCCTGCCTTGGTCCTGCGCGGTGGCTGTACCGGAGATGGCCTTGCGCGCCTGCCAATTGCGCCAGAAGCGGTAGAGCAGCACACCCAGTATGACAAGCAATATCAGTCGGATTAGTCCCATCTGGGTAGTTTCCGGTTTCGTGTCGGGCTGCGCAAGCAATGTGATTTTGCCTGACGGCGGGGATTGCTGCAGAATGCACCCCCGATGTAGGGTGGGTTAGGCGCGTTGTGTTACTTCGCAACACTTGGTGGGTTACGCAAACGACGCTAACCCACCCTACATTTGTCTCGTTCGGGCCACTGCTTTCATTGAAGCGCTGCGTCGGATACAAACAATGCATAAGAGATAAAGGGTTCTGACCCTTTTTAAAAATACGGCCATGAACCTCCACGAATACCAAGCCAAACGTTTATTGACTGATTACGGTAT
>JBGSOE010000162.1:0-2489 GCA_041739295.1 Thiohalobacterales bacterium
GCGCCAGCAGCAGTTGCTCAGCCTGGTTACTCAACTCGACCAGTCTGTCGCACAACTCCGCATCAGCGTGCGGCGTGCCGCACGCGAAGAGATTGAACGCGAACGTGCGCAGGCCAATGTCAATGTTGGCGTCGTCAACGGGGATGTCGAGGCTCGCGGCCGAGCCATCATCCACAGCACCCGCGATAAGCGTGGTGAACGCAACAACTATCAGGTCACAACAATGGAAGGCACACCCGCCTATATCAACACGGGCGAGGCCTTCCCAGTTCCAATCCAGAGTAGTTATGTCGCCAACGGTCAAGTGGTCGTCACGCAAGGCCTGGAATATCAGCAACTGAACTCTGGCTTTTACGCCCTTGCCCGCACCCATGGTGACAGCGTCAGCGTCGATATCAGTCCACAACGCGAAGTACTCGAGCCACGCGGCAACGGTCATATTCAAACCACTTCCCTCGTCACCTCCGTGCGCGGACGACTTGGCGAATGGCTGGAACTCGGTGGGACAAGTGAACAGCGAAGTCAGGAAGGCAGCGGCATTCTACGCAGTACGCGCAGTAAAGATGATACGCAGCAGACGTTATGGTTGAAGGTGGATGCGGTTGAATAGAGCGATCTATGGCGGGCGTTAGAGCGTTATACGCCGTAACCAACCATGGTTAAACAGAAGGACTTTGCGAAGTTCCCTGTAAACCATCATGACGCTGCTATTGAAGAAGCGTCGGACGCGCGGCTTACGCCGCTGAATCCGACCTACGACTAGTCAGACTTAATGTAGGTCGGATTCAGGCCGAAGGCCGTGTCCGACAGATCCACCAAGCACATAGTCATCAGCAGAATTTATAGGTACGTTCTTCCGCTACCGCTCCGGAAACATCTCACTGTATTCCGTGGCATCGAAGAATGCCTCCAGCGAGACAATCTTACCCTGCTCCACCTTCGCCCAGAGCACGACACGATTGATATCAACGATATTGATGCGTATCCGGAAATCGAGAATCGCGCAGGCATCATTTCCGTCGATGAAGATATGCCGGCGGTCGATGCCGTCGAGGATCTGTCCGATCCGACCGACGATGTCGACGACAAAGATATCCGGACTGGTATGTGCGTCAACCGGCCCGCGGTAACTGAATTTATCGTCAGAAAGCGTGGCCCGCACAGCGTCCAAATCGCGCGCGGCAAAGGCATCCAGAAAAGCACTGAATACGGCTTCGGTAGTGGATTCAATCATGCGTCTTTCTCATAGCCCCAGGGATATGGGCAACCAATGATGTACTTCTAACCTAATGCCTCAACCGAATACCGAACCCACAAATGATGCTCAGCGCCGGGCGCCAGTTCGACGACGTCATCGGCGGCGTTGCTGCTCTCAACGCACAGCATGTTGAGATAACCATCCTTACCCAGATCGCCCATTTTCTCAGCCTTTTCGACGCCAGGATTCCAGACCACACTGGAACTGCTGCCCTTCTTGGCGATGCGGATGTAACGCTTCAACACCGGGTCTTCGATGACACAATCGGCCGTAGACTGAAGATAGATGCGATCGACCTCGCCAGCAATGGTCACCACACCTGTCTGCTGCTTGGTTTTGCCCGCATCGACCTTGTCGATATAGGGACAACCATCCAGCCCATGCAATATCACCTGACGGACATCCCCAACTTCGAAATAGGTATGCAGGGCATCACCGATCGTGATGGCCTTATTGCCGGTGTTACGGGTCACCAGATCGATGTCCAGAGTCGGTCCAACGACGATGTGGGTCTCCAACTCGGAGGCATGCGGCCACTGCGCGCGGGTTGCATCGCTGAACTGAATACGGAATACCAGTCGTGTAGCGCCATTGCCGAGCTTTTGAGTCTCGACCAGATCCCAGGGCACGGTACGCGCGAACCCATGGCCGGGGAATTTAGACTCGGTAGCATGTGGCCCGAACCAGGGCCAGCAGATTGGCACGCCACCGCGGATGGATTTACCCGGAGCCAGCTTGGCGTCCTTGGACAGCCAAATCACTGGCTCAGCGCCTTTCGGTGCCCAGGTCATCAGATGCGCACCCTGCAGGGCGATAGAGGCCGAGGCATGGGCATTGCTCACTTCCGCGACGATCAACCCGCCGGGCGCGTCCTTGAAATTCAATTGTTCAGGTATACCGTAACGGGCGTTCAATGCCGAGGAATCCGCGCTGCTCATGGGTGCTCCACAGGGTTGTACATATCAGGCAGCCGCCAATGTACCTTGCTACTGGCCATCCGTCACGTAGTTGAGGCAGATCAAGTGGATCTGCCATGGCCGCGCCTACAGTGATCGTCATGTGGTCATTCGGATTTTATATAAATATCGACCACTCGCTTGCCCCACTCCGTTCGGCTTGAAACAATGCAGCGATGAAAACCTCCACGCCTGTCGTCACCGTCCCCCTGCGCAGCCCGCTGTTCCGCGGCGCCAAACACCTGCGCATCGCCCTGGTCGGCCTGCCCAACAGT
>JBGSOE010000199.1:0-2705 GCA_041739295.1 Thiohalobacterales bacterium
GTCGGCTTCGGCGCCGGGGGCGAGGCGCGGCGTCCGCTCGGCATCGCCGTGGTCGGCGGACTGCTGTTCTCGCAGTTCCTCACGCTCTACATCACGCCCACCTTCTACGTGAGCATGGCACAGCTGGAAGCCATGCTCGAACGCTGGCGCGCGCGCTTTGCCTGATGGGCGTCTGCTTTATAGGAGGCGCATTTCCAGTGTTGGAAAGTGTTTCCCGGTCCCCCTTGATGTCGTGTTCACCGTCTGGAACTGTCCGTGTGACAAATTGGATTTATGGAAGACTCCAATAGCTCGCGAGCATTCATTGCCCATTCCGTTCTTTGACAAGAAGATTTCTTTAATCCTGATCTGGCAGGCCATAGATAAAATTATTCATATGGGAAAAAAATATTAGGCTATGGTTAGAAACTCCCATGCATAGGGGGTTAATAAGGAGGTGATCATGAACATCAACGACGTAGTGATACACGTGAACGAGACGCTTGATGCTCAAGAGCGACGCGATCTCGAAGATCAGATGCGCGAAATTGATGGCGTCATCGCACCGAGATTCAATGACCGAAATACACACCTGATGATCGTCGCGTACGACCCCGAACACACCAGCACGATTACGTTGCTCGATACCGTACGGGGCCAGGGCTATCACGCCCAGCATTGTGGTGCGTGAGGAATGGATGCCCCAGCCGTACATGACGAAATAATTGAACGGCATCTGCGTATCCCGCTATTCATTCTTGAATGACGAAGAATAAGCGTTCAGGGACTTTGCATCCCACCCGCCAAGGAGGTGCTTGATGAAGCCTGCACTGATATTTCCTGTAGGAGCCATGGCCGCAAGCCTGTTGTCCGTTGCCAATCCCGGCATCGGAATGGACCTGGACCCTGACAAGGCGCTGCACGACTGGCGGATGCAGCGACTGATGGCGCCCACGCCGCGGGATCTTGAGAAGGAACGCAACGGCAGCGTGTATATCTACGACGGTCTGACCGAACGGGAAGTCGATGCCGCCCTGGAAACCCAGTTCGCTCGCATCCAGAACATGATGTTCGTGGGAACGGTGAAAACGGATGCACGTGGCGAACCGTTGCAGGATGCCGAATCCGGAAAATACGTCCAGGAATCGGGAGATTGCGGCAATTAACATCGAACGGACCTTCAGCGAATTAAATAATGACCGAGTGTTGTGGTTTCCGATTTGCCTTCACTGAGGCAAGGCACGTAATTGACGGGAGAGACAGATGAATTCGGCTCGCAGGTTGTTGCTCAAAGCGGCCGGTTCGGCCGGCTTGATCACTTCGGCCGTTGCGGCCGGTTTGCTGATACCCGGCCGGGCTTTGGCAGACTGGGATAGTGCAGCGTTCTCGGCCACCAGATTGATCGATGCGCTCGCTGCGATTGGCGCAAGCCGCGCAACGACCTCCCTGGATGTTGCGGTGAAAACCCCCGACATTGCAGAGAACGGTGCGGTGGTGCCGGTTGAAGTCCACACCACCTTGCCCAAGGTCGAATCGATCGCGATTCTGGCCGAGAAGAACCCCACCCCGTTGATTGCCCAGTACACCCTGACCGACTTCGACGGCGTGCTGACGACGCGCATCAAGATGCGCGAAACCGCCAAGGTGCGCGCCATCGTCAAGGCAGACGGCAAGTTCTACACCGCCGCCAAAGAGGTCAAGATCACCATTGGTGGCTGTGGTGGCTGAACTGCCTAACGTAAACGGGAGAAGACCGTGAGCATCCCTATCAAGGTGCGTGCCGGCAATGGCGAAATCAAGGCATTGATCTCTCACCCCACGGAAAACGGCTTGCGCAAGGATTCCAAGACCGGCCAACTTGTCCCGGCGCACTTCATCAACAGCGTGATCATTATGCTCAATGGCAAGACCGTTCTCGACGGTCAATGGAGCGGTGGTGTGTCGAAAGACCCATTCATCACCTTAAGGGTCAAGGGCATGAAGGCGGGCGACAGGGTGAATCTGAGCGTCAGGGACAACATGGGTGATACGGGCAGCGTCGAAGCAAGTGCCAGTTGATCCGGGCCGGAAATCGCGCGCCTTCTTCCGGGTACCCAGCCCATAAAGTTGCGTCGGCAATATTCATGAATGCAGGACGATAGGCCCGTCGTTTGATGAAACTTGCTGCGCGTCGTCATAGACGCTGACGTGCAGATCGCCTTGGTCGTCCATGCGCCCGCTAGTCGGGTCGTATGGGGTGAATCGCCACTGTTTGTCTTGCCACTTCCAACCGTCAGATCAGTTCAATAGTAGAGATTTCCGGGTGCCCGTTCACTTGCAGGCGCCCACCCGCTTCGCATGCATCTTCTGTCTGAATTCGCTCATCCCTTCCATCGCCGGGACGAAGCGACCGCTCATCTGGATGTCGTAGCCCGTGGCGTGACGGGTGCCGCTGGAGTGTCCGACCACGCTTGTGCCATAGGCATTGCCGGAGATCCTCTCCGGCAATGCCTATGGCGATCAGCCTGCTCTTATTTGGCGGGCTGCGGCTCGCCCTGGATGATGATCTTCGGCTCGCCTTGGATGATGATCTGCGACGAACTGACCGGGGGCTGGGGGACGACGACCTGCAGATCGTTCTTGACGCCGAACGCGCCGCTGGCGCCATGTGCCAGTTGCCCCGCTTTCACCTTGGCGGCCTCGGAGGGCACCGTGCCGGTCAACTGCACCTCGCCCTTGACGGTGTT
>JBGSOE010000190.1:0-4221 GCA_041739295.1 Thiohalobacterales bacterium
AGCGAAGCGACCAGCCGCTGCCAGTTCCTCAGTTCCTGAGGGTGCGTATTCATGAATAAGGGCACGCTCGTGAGATGCGCATCCACCCAGGCGCGTACGCCCACCTCGCGGATAACCTCACTCAGCTCGACCGATCGCCCCACACTGACGGCCAGGTCGAACAGCGGAATCGGATACTCCGGCAGATCCTTATGGAAACCGCGACCCAGCAATTCCAGTCCTTTTATACGTCCATCCTGGGTGGACATAATCGGCTGATACAACGGGTTTATCAGTCGTTCTTGCAACATCTGTTCAAGCTGTTTCGCACCGATCGGCATGCGATCGATATGTTCGTCCGGCGTGAAGAATTCGGTCTTGGTGAATTCATCCACCACCTGATCTGCTGCATCTATTACCAGTTGCAGGCGCAGTTCGATATCGCCGAATCGCAGTACATCGCCATGCGCCACCGGCTGGATCTGGGTGAGCTTCTCATGATTTAAGTAGGTACCGTTCCTGCTACCCAGATCGCGCACCATCAACCGGCCGTTCCGTTGCACAATTTCCGCATGCCGGCGCGACACATTGCTGGATTGTAAGGTCACGGCCAACCCTGCCTCCCGGCCTACCACGGCCGGGAATCCGCTCAGTGGTATCCGATAAACTGATTCACCGTCGGCCTGGAAACCTTCCAGATAGCAGCTGTGCATTGGCTACCTCGCCATGGCGGGCATTTTCGTAATTCGGGAAATATCAGTATGAAGTGTAGTCGGGCCGCAAGGCCTTAACATCCGTTCCTCTTGTCACCCTGCCTTTGATCCGTGATAACCGATTCAGCCTTACTACACATCACAACCGCAACCTCACTGCAATTCCCCACTCTAGTGCACAAAGTGTCATGCAATATCCGAGATTTGAAGCGTAACATACTGATTAGTATAAAATAGCTTAGCACTCACGCAACTGGCACAGGTGTTGCCCTTCAGACAAACGCCGATATCAACCCTGAAGATCACTCCCCGGCAAGAGACCAATAAACGGATTCTGATCGTCGATATTTTATCTTTTCAGTCATCGTTCTGATGGATCACAATTCCTGAATACGGATATTGCGAAACTGCACTACCTCGGTATGACATTGAAGTCCGATATAGCCTTCATCCCGCTTCGTCTTGCCGACACTCGGCGCACCCACAGACAACAGATTCGGAAACTGCCCTTTGCACACCAGTAATCCATTGAGCCTGACTTCAATATCCCCGCCTTGCAGCGTGACCTCACAACTGTTCCAGTAGGTCGACTTACCTGATTCCCGTGGTTGCACGACTTTTGCGGCCCACAGTCGTGCGGGAAAGACGCCATACACTGAACCCGTCTTGTGCAAGGGCGAGCCATACACAGCGTTCCCCGCATCGTAGCCATGCTCGTCTATCTGAACCTCGATGGTCGAGTCATAGAAGCCAGCATCAAGCACGACGGGTTGCGGCATGCGCAAAAAGATTCCCGCGTTGGCATCGACGTCGTAGGCCTTCCAATCCAATCTGAGGATGAAATCCCTGAACGTCCTGATGCTGTACCAGATCACACCCAAAGCGGGGGTTTTGGTATCCACACCGGCCCCGAGGACCGGTTGAGTCTGGCCGGCGACATCAAAGAAATTCTGACTCCCACCCGGGACCACTTGCCAGCCTTCAGTGGCAAAGTTCCCGCTGTACAAGGTTTGAAACCCCGGATCATTTACAAACTCAACCGACGTATAGCGTGCGATTATCGACTCTGCAATCTTCCGTGACAGGGAAATTCCGGTTAGAACCGGATTCGCCGAACCTACCGTGGGGTAAATCGATTGGTCGATACAGTAGGCATTAGTGACATGATGGAAACGCCCGTTTACATCGGTAACAGATTTTCTGAAATCCGTACCCATCCACATCGTTCCCGCTTCGTGATAGGTGGTACCAATGCCATCGGGCCCTCCTCCCAGATACTCCACCGGTAACGTGCCGCTTTGCGGCCTGGTGATCTCCAGATTGGCATTCTGGATTCTAAAGTCGGGTGTATCCAAAGGGGCCGGCGGCGGCCCAGAG
Organism: Thiohalobacterales bacterium; assembly: GCA_041739295.1. Taxonomy (GTDB): domain Bacteria; phylum Pseudomonadota; class Gammaproteobacteria; order Thiohalobacterales; family Thiohalobacteraceae; genus JAHJQQ01. Next base: position 2,070 of record JBGSOE010000190.1, read on the forward strand.
ATATTCAAACCATCCGCAGAAAAGCTCGCGGTATGGCAAGGACAACGAAAAACCCCTTCGGCGCCAGCCCAGTCGACGAAGCAGCCTTCATGAGTACAAGTTCCATCAAGCACCCGGTATTGCCCGCCAAAGCGCCCGACGAAAAAACGTCCACTCGGCGTGTCTTCCCGATGGAAGGCATCATCCGGGATAATGTTGAGTGGAATCTGCGCCAGTACCTCGATCGCCGCCACGGGTTGAGGACTGGGCGATGAACTCCCGCTTTGGGCCTGATTGGCCAATGCAGCGATAAAATCCATGGCCGCCTTGTCCTGGGCCGCATGCACCTCAGCGTCATCGCCCGTCTCGACCAAATTGACATACGCCTTGGGGACACGGAGCTCGTTACCGCTTTCACTATAGACATCATCTCCGTTCCCGCCGAATGGATTGAGGTTCATCCAACTGGCATTGGGGTTACTGCCGATAGGACTGGTACGATCCCCGAACGTCTCGCCAACAGTGCGTATACCGATCACAACACGATCATTACCCAGGCCGGATTGTGCCTGCCGAATAGATTCGATATCTTCGATATTCGGTGTCATCTGATAGAGAAAACGCTCCGGGTCCCTGCCGGCACCGGGAAACATGGGCACATCCATATTGGGTGCCGCATAAAATTGAAAGTGGAACTGCCCCACACCGCTCCCGGTCGTTGGCGTGGATCCAGTGACATGGAGCGCCGCCGTCTTTATTTTGCTTGGATCGGGCGGCGGGAGATTTAGGACACTTCGCTTGATGCGCCATGTAAAGTTGCTCCGCACGTGGTACATCAGATTGCGCCCTATCAGTTCCCCGTTCTGATTCAAAGGCGCAGGACGCGGGAAAGAGTTCAGCGCCAGACGCGTCGAGTTGATTGTATTGCCCGCCAAAATGACCGCGGCACTTGACTTGAGATTCAAACGGACGATTCGAGCCCTGCTTTTATTGTGCGGTTCTTCTGGATCGGCCAACGCAATGAGCACTTGATTGACGCGCCCATTGGCGGTTTGCAATTTAAGCACCTTGGCATAGGGCACCAGAAAAAGATTGCGTGAGGCGTTATTTCCACCGCTGATCTCGCTGTCTTCGCGGATCGAATCCAGCAGCAGAGGAAGGCTGCAATATTTATCGAAACTGAACAGTCCGGAACCCGGTCCCTCCCCTTGAACCGCAATCGGCGGAGGCAATGCCGCCTTCAGTGAAGGCACCTGATTGTTGTTAACAACGTCTTCGGCGCGGCTCTTCAAGGCCTCATATAAAGGCCCGTTGATAAAATCCTGGACCGGATATGCGCCGATTTCCTGCTCACTGTAGTCATATCCACCACGCCAGCCGGTCTGAAAAAGATAGTCCTCGACCTCTTCCGGCCACAGTCTGTCGCCATCTGCATCGGTCTTCTGCATCTCAGCCTGCAGGTAACGCGGGGACCAGCCGCCCCAGAATAGAGACTTGCCGCCGAGACATCGGGCATGCTTTACAAACGACACACCGTTTGTCTGGCCCGTATCGACCAGATCTTCGGCGACCAATGACGCAAGATCCGTGCTGCGGCGAGTCAGGTTTTGAATATGTTCGGTGATCAAGAACGGACCCGACTCCAGGACCAGCACTCGCGGCATATCCGAACTGTTTGCCATCCTTCGGCCCTGCTCGAAGAGCTTGGCCGCAGCATAGGCCCCATACATTCCTGAGCCAACGATGACAATATCGAATTGTCCACCGCGCTGGGCGTCAAGAATTTCATCCCAGGTATTGCAGGTGTACCGACCCATCCCATCTACAGAAAATGTCGTCCTCTGAATATCCGGCAACGGCAGCGGAACACCTGAGTCAACAAGCCTATTTAATGGCATAACGATCCCTCGCCTGAGTCATGTCCCAAACAAAACTACAGATCCAACCGGCTAGTCTCTTTCTGGTTAGTGCAAACCAAGCTTATAACCGTCGTGAAATGACTAAAGGGCGCCTCTAAAAATTCACTGAAGGCGCGCTGGCTGCGTTGCAACCGAGCTCAAAATGCTCATTTACTCCGTGTAAACTCCGCTTTTTACTCGGTGCTGCGCACCTCGCCCTTCGGGCCGGCTAGCGCCGTTCTCTCCGCTTCGCTTCGAGTCGCCCGGTTGCGCCT
>JBGSOE010000225.1:0-13581 GCA_041739295.1 Thiohalobacterales bacterium
AGAGAACGGCGCTAGCCGGCCCGAAGGGCGAGGTGCGCAGCACCGAGTAAAAAACGGAGTTTACACGGCGTAAATGAGTATTTTGAGCCCGGCTGCAACGCGGCAGATGCCGCTTCAGCGAATTAATCAGAGGTTCCTTAACCTAAAACCGCATTTGCCACGGAATCACACGGACAAGATCATCAGCTTCACGCAGGTACCTCCATCACCCGCAAGGTTGTGAATAGTCGCTCCAGGAAGGCACTGTGTTTCAGTGTCTTCCGTGTGTTTCCGTGGCTAATTTTTTTTAGGATTAATCAGCGGTTCCAAAATTATTCCAGAGCAGATCGCCATTCCTATACCGTTATCCCACAGCTAACAATCCACCGCTCCTGGTGGAATTGAACCAACATGTCGCTATCTCGCGACACCACCCACAGCGATTCGATCCTGTCCTTATGCGTCGAAAATTCAATAATCTCTGTAGCTTGCAATCTCTTCTCTGTTGATCGATGCAGCCTGGCATAGGCCATGCAATGACTCTACTCAGTCATGCAAGCCACTGAACCATTGAGGACGCCGCCATGAACAAACTCCTGACAGAGGAAACACTGCGCAAAGAGAACCTGGCCTATGTCGGCACCAGCGGCGTCAGCGACGGCAATCGCGTAGCCGGTTTCATACCCGCTTTCTACGATGCCGAAACCAGGCGCGCCGAAATTTCGCGTTTCGCCAATGGTCAACCCGCACCGCTGCATCTCATCGAAGGCCTGCCGCCCGAGTGGGTCGAGCAGCGCGACAGCTCAGGCAGGATCACAGCAATCAAACAAACCGTGTTGGCAGGGTTCATACGTGGCGACTATTTCTATACTCGCTCCCAGGCTGCCGAGGCCGATCTGCACTAAGGAACCTAATCCTATAGTGGGATGGATGCGACCCTCAAAGCCAGCTAACGGTTACGATCTGCATGGTATGCAAGAACGCTATTATCCCGCCCGGATGAATCCATCAGCTCTTGGCCCGGTAATCCTTGGAATGCAGCCCATGCTTCTTGAGCAATGTCTGGAGATGCGAACGGTTCATCTCGATACGGTTGGCCAGCTCGGATACCTTTCCACCGACCTGCTGCAGACCCTGTTCCAGGAAATTTCTCTCCGCCGTATCACTCGCGATCCGCTTCAGGTCATTGAGTGAAACTTGCTCGCCGCCCTCTCCCGGCTTCTCAGCGTCGGCCTGGACAACAGGCCGCAAGCTCTCCGGCAAATGTTCGAAATCGGCCGTATCCCCCGCCAGACAAGTGATGCGGAAGATGGTGTTGCGCAGTTCACGGATATTGCCGGGATAGTTGTAGTCCAACAGGAAGGTGCGCAGACGCCGGCTCAGCTTGATCGGCCGGCGCCGCAGTTTCTCGGCTGCCTCGTTGCTGAAATAGTCTATGAGTAGCTTGATCTCATCACGGCGCTCGCGCAGTGGCGGCAAGGTTACCTGAATGACACTCAGCCGGTAATACAGATCTTCCCGGAAAGTACCCTGCTGACACATCTCGAACAGGTTTTTGTTGGTGGCCGCAACAATGCGGGTATCCACAGCGATAACCTGATCTGAACCCACGCGCTGGATTTCGTTGGATTGCAGGACACGCAACAGTTTGACCTGACCCTGTAGCGGTAATTCACCGATCTCATCGAGAAAGATGGTGCCCTTATCCGCCGCTTCGAATTTACCACTGCGATCACTGGTTGCACCGGTGAAAGCCCCCTTCTTGTGGCCGAAAAGTTCCGACTCCAAGAGTTCACCGGGAATGGCGCCACAGTTGACCGAGATATAAGATTTGTCGGCACGCGAGCCATTGGCGTGAATGACTTTTGCCAGCAGTTCCTTGCCCGTGCCGCTTTCACCATCGATCAGGACCGGAAGATCGGTGGGCGCAGCCTTCTCGGCAATTTCCAGACACTCGATGAGCTTCGGACTCTCTCCGAACACACCCTCAAACACGAAACTACGTTCCAACAGCGCCGCCCTGCGTTGCGCGAGCGATAGCTTGCGTCGCGTGGTTTCCGTCGTGCTGGCCTTGACGAAACGCTCCTTATGCGACAGCCCCATGACTTCATCGCGCAGCGCGTTGCACTGATTGAGCAGCTTTTGGATCTGAGGGCGGTCCAGGGTCGAGGCCCAGCGCAGTGTCGAGCGCAGGATCTCGATCTTCTCGATTATGCCCCCGTAGGAAATCGAGGATTCTTCGGGCTGCGTATCGAGTATTTTCATCGCGGTTTCATCACGGTTTGACCCAGTCAGGCAATCTGCTTCTTGATAAGTTGGTAATACATGCCGTGTCGCTCTACCAATTCTTCGTGCCGGCCTTCTTCGATGATCCGGCCGTTGTAGAGCACCAGAATCTTGTCCGCACTCATAATGGTACTGAGCCGATGTGCAATCACCACCGCCGTGCGTCCCTTGAGGATCTCCTGCATGTTGTTGAGGATGTTGCCTTCGGATTGCGTATCCAGCGCAGAGGTCGCCTCATCGAACACCAGGAGTCGCGGGTCGTGATACAACGCGCGCGCAATGCACAGCCGCTGCAACTGACCACCGGACAGTCCCACGCCGCGTTCACCCACGACCTGTTCGTAACCGAGTGGCATCTTGGCGATGAAGCCGTGCGCATCGGCCAGCTTGGCCACTTCGATAACCCGGTTCCGATCCGGATTGTCATCGCCACTGGCGATGTTTTCCGCAATGCTGCCGGAGAACAGCAGATTGGATTGCATCACATAGCCGACCTGCGCGCGGTAATATTCCTTGTCCACCACCGACAGATCGTAGTTGTCGATGGTGATGACACCCTCGGTGGGCAGGTAGAAACCGACCAGCAGTTTGGCGAGCGTGGTCTTGCCAGATCCGCTTTGGCCGACGATGGCCACCAGCTGCCCGGACGTGATATCCAGACTGATGTTTTCGAGTACATACGGTGTTTCGTTGCCGCCATAGCGAAAATACACGCCTTTAAGTTCAATATCGCCGCGGAGACTGGGCAAAATCACGCGCGAGGAGATTTCCTCCGGCTTCTGTTCCGGCGGCATTTCCAGAATGTCGCCCAGACGTTCCATCGCCACACCCGCTTCCTGAACACGATTCCACAGACCGACCAAACCCAATAGCGGGCTTAGGGCACTGCCCATCAGGGCATTGAAGGCGATAAGCTGACCAATGGTCAGTTGCTGAGCCATGACCAGATTGGCACCCACCCAAAGGACAGCAACCGTGATGGTCGCATTGAACAACTGACTCACGAGGCCAATGAAGATATTGAAGCGTTGTGCGCGGTAGAGCACGCTGAGCGAGTGGGCGTATTTTTTTTCCCATTTCATGCGCATCGCGCGTTCGATGCCCATTCCCTTGACCGTCTCTGCCCCGCCGATAATCTCCATCAGTATCGACTTCGCATCTGTCGAGGCCTGGAAAGTGTCTCGGGCATAACCCTTGATCTTCGGCGTAGCCGCCACCGTGAGCACCAGAATCGGGATGACCAGCGCGATCAGCAACAGGGTCATTTTCACACTGTAGAGAAACAGAATACTGAAGTAGATGAATACCATCAGCAGATTCAGCACCGTGGTGATCGTGGATTCCGTCAGGAATGAACGGATAGTCTGGTTCTCCTGAAAACGCGCGAAAATATCCCCGGTCTTACGCTTCGCAAAAAACGGGATCGGCAGGGCCAGGACATGTTTCAGGAAACCGGACATCATCGAGAAATCCATATTCCTGACCATAAAATTGGCCAGTAGGCCACGCATGACCGACGTCAGTTGGGTGAATAGATTGGTGATGACCAGTCCGGCGATCAGTACGTGCAGCAATGAGACGTTCTGATGAACCAGGACCTCATCCAGGATGTGCTGGATAATGACCGGCGGCGCCACACCCAGGATCTGAATCACGAAGGTCGCGATGAACAGATGTCCGAGGATCTGTTTGTACGGTTTGAGATAGCCGATGAACCGCAGCCAGGGCGATCTCCCCGCCGCCAGCTGAACCAATTCGCTCCCCGGCGTGAACAACAGACAGGTTCCGGTCCAGCCGCGCTCGAATTCCTCCACGCTGAGTTTGCGGAATCCGGGACCGGGATCAGCCACCCACACATGATGATTTGAAAGCCCGTAGACAATGATGTAGTGGTAGCCCTCCCAGTGCACAATGAAGGGCAGTTCAAATCCCAGCAAGGCCTTAAAGGTGCATTGCACTCCACGCGTGGTGAACCCTAGGGATTCACCCACTTTGGCGAGACTATCCAGTGTGGCGCCTTCGCGGGTGACATTTGCCAGCTCGCGCAGTTTACCCAGCGTCATCGGGATACCGTAATGCCGGCAGATCATCGCCAGGCAGGCAGCACCACAATCCATCTCTTCTGCCTGCTCTACAAGGCGGAAGCGACGGATGATATTCTCGCCATGTGCGGGTTTGGACATCAGATCCAGCAGCAGCGGCTTCTTTCTGCGCTCTGCCAGGACCTTCTGGCGCTCTAAGTCACGCAGGACGAAGCGGATACGCTCATCCAATACCTCCCGCAGCCGGGGATTGTGCTCCAGGATAAAATGCAGTGTCTGTTCTGGAATCACCAACAGGATGACATCCGTCTCCGCCACGATCGTGGCGAGCTGTTCCTGACGCAACAGACAGGCCTTCTCCCCGAACATATCGCCCGGATTGAGCGTGCCCAGTGGAAATTCCGTCTGCCCTTCACGACGCAGAGTACGCACACGTCCCTGCCGGATCACATACAGCCGCCGATCATCCACACTATCCTGTTCGAGAATCGTCTTGCCAGCCTTGATCTTCTTGATGCCTACGCTGCGGACAAAATTCTCGATATCCGACTTTTTGACCTTGCCGCGCAAATTGAACAACCGCGACACAAAGCCGCCGGCTGAATTGATAGCGACGTAACTCGCAATGAATTCCCGCGCGGCCGGGTTCTTTTCCAGGATAGGTCCGATCACAGCACGGGAAATGAACAACAGCTCCGTCTTCGAAGACGCCCGTACCGACGACTCATGAGCATAGTTACGCAATACGGCGATCTCGCTGAAGACTTCGCCCTCCTTACGCACTCCCATGCTGATTTCTTTTCCTTGCTCCTCCGTGAAGATACGCACGGCACCGGATTTGATGACATACAGACCTTCTCCGGAATCGCCGGCGTTGTAGATGGTGTCGCCGAATTCGAACCAAAGTGATTGCGCATGAGCGGCCAAGGTCTTCAGCTCATCCGGCGTGAACGCCGAAAAGATCTCCACTGAGCTGAACAAGTCGACTATGGAATTTTCGTCCAATGAAAGCCTCCCTTCGACTGATACGAAACGGATCCGTGCTTGCCTCGGCCGTATCTTCAGGTCACAAGCAATAACTCGATGGCAAACCCCGCTGGATACTGCCTTCTTTCCTCTTTATTTCGGGTGAGGATGATAATCCTCCCTCTCCCCGACCCCCTCCCGCGAGGGGAGACGGGGCGATGCATCTGAATATCGCGGCGACCGTTAAGAGGCGGAACAGGCCACAATGACATGCTCCCGCGCACGCGCCGCGATCCACTCCTCCTGCAGCATGCGCCGGACTTCCGCGATGGTCTCTTCATTGAGTCGCGCGGGCATCTTGGCATTCACGGCGAATATCTCGAAATAGGCTTCGTCGTTGGAGGGGAAAGGACCGAGCAAGTCGCCATCCGAGGCATTGAATACCTTGGCCTCCACATCGCTCTGCAATGCACCGCGCAGGACTTTGCCGATATAACCGCCATCCTTGCTGGTGTCGGCAATGGAGTGTTCCCGCGCCAAGTCCGCAAAGCTGTCTGGATCGTCTTCCAGGATTGCCATGATCTCCTTGGCCTTGCCTGCGGAATCGAGGACGATGTGACTGACTTTGATGCTGTCGAATTTTGGCGAATTCAGGCTGAAATATTCCTCGATGGCCGCCTCGCTGCCGATCTCTGCCGCCATCTTTTCGTGCAGGACCATTTCCATCATGTAGCGTTCGAAATCATCCAGCGACACACCCATGCTATCGAGATAGCGATTCATATCTACCGCGCGATGCAGGCCTCTGACCCGCCGCACCTGATCCGCCCGCTCCTGGATCTCTTCAGTGGTGGCGGTGAGTCCCAGTTTGTGCGCCGCATGAATGGTCAGCTTGTCCTTGACGATATCCTCTATCAGGTCATCGTAGCGACCCGTAAATTTGAGGAACTTGATGAAGTCATCGGCCGTGAGCACTTCATCGTCAATTCGCACAAGATCAGTCATTGATACCGCCTCCGTCCTATAGAAGTATTGAAGGACTGCTATTCTCCTGCCAGTGCCTATCCACGCCTGTCCTCCGGTGAAGCCCTTATCAATCCACTCAAGACCTGTGTAGATTGCTGCTGCATACCTCGCAATAACGTATTACTCAAGTCAGACAGGCTCCTAGATCTCGCGCAACGGATCCAGCACATAATCGATCAGCCTGCGCTGCTGCACGACGATCTCCGCTGTCGCTACCATGCCGAAACGCAATGGATATTTCACATCACCTACGCTGTAGTAATCCCTGTCCAGGCTGACATTGCCCTTATAAATCGTGGTCGCTTCCGCTGACGTGCCCTGGGTGGTCGGCGAGATATATTCCAGCGTCCCGACAATGAAACCGTAGCGCTGATAGGGGAACGCACTGAATTTCAGCTTGACCGGAAGTCCTTCATGCAAAAAACCTCGATCACGTTCGTTGATGTCGATCTTCACCACAGTACGCGCCCCACTCGGCGCAATGCTCACCAGTGGGCTGTTTGCGGGAATCTTGTCACCCGGCTGGGTAAAGGCGACATGTGTCACCACACCGGACACCGGCGCCAGGATACGCAGGAAATTTTCCTCGTCGATGTTGTCGAATTTGATACGTGCCGCCGCATCGGCGGCTAAGCGCGCACTACGGTATTTCAGCTCAGCCTTGTTCTGTTCCTGCTTGATCTGATCCTGAATTTTCTCGTAGTCAATATTCAACTCGGCGAGTTTCTGGTCACTGGTTTCCAACGCCGCAGAGGCTTGCGTGTATTCTTCACTCAACTGGGATTCCAGCTCTCCCAGCCTGGCCTCCGCCAATTTGTAATCGGCCTCTGCCGCGTGGGCAGCATCACGTGCCTCATCCACTTTGTTCTTGGATATCCCACCGCCTTCGGGCCCGGAAAACAGCCGTGTGAATTTGGCCAGATCCCGTTGCGCCGCATCCCGCGCACGGGCGCCTTTTTCGAGATTACCCCGCGCCTCCTCAAGTTTGGCCCGTTGTGATTCAGACAGTTTGCTGAGCCCCTCGGTAATGCGTTTATTATGAAGCTGCTGCTCCGTTTCGATCTGGTTTTTCAGGGCTTCCGACTGCTTCTCCATGAGCGCGCGACGCGCCGGAAACAGCCGGTATTCCTGCTCCGCTTCGGTCAACTGCAGCGTTGCCTCCAGTGCATTGGACGCTATCCTGATAGCGTCCCGGGCATTCAATCGGGCGAGCACATCGCCTTCGGAGACCGGTTGACCATCGGCGACATAGATGTCCACCAGCTCACCATCGATCGGTGAATATACCCGCCGCGCTTCATCTTCAGTACTGAGTACGCCCTGTGCTGACACGATGACATCGGCGTAGCCAATAAACGACCATGCCAATGCTGCAACCACCAGTGCCAGCATGGTCAGAATGGACGCTCTGATAATGGCGGAAGGCTCGGAATAGAGTATTTCGATACCGGCCGCACTATGCTCCTCCAGCACAGCGGATAATCCCTGGAGCGTTTCCTTGCTAGTGTTGCCCATAGACCCTCGCCTATTCCATCCGTGGATAGCACCTGTGGTTACCTGAATATCGCGTTGGGAACCTCTATCGATTCTATACTATCCACCTGCGCCGGCTCTGATTCTGGTGGAACCGGGAGTAGATCAAGTTTAGCCTTGTTCAGTGCGGGTTCCAGTACCATGGCAAGCTCCCCCAGTGAACGGCGCTGCAGCATAACTTCATTTTCTATTTGTGCATTAAGATCATCCCACTCGGGAGGACATTGCTTGTTGAGTAGTTTGTAGACCTTCACGCCGTGGCGCATGTGTTTATAAGCTTCTGATAATATTGTCGCCAGTTGCCTATAGCGTTCTGACACCTTGGGCTCTAGGCGTTGCAGACCGCGAATTCCACCACTGTTACGATATTTCTCCCAGTCCTTTCGCGCAAAGATATACGCCTGTTCCGCCTTGCTCAGTGCCGTTTCGCTGCGCTGCCGGATATCTTCCGCTAATGCATCTGCGAAATACTTGTCCTGCACCGGATCCAGTTCGTTATAAAACTCTAGCAGCTTATCTTCGTAGTTGGCACTGGTCTTCGCCGCCAGCAGGTCCGCATAGTTCTGTTTTATCCTCCGGTTCCGTTCAAGCTGACGCTGGGCGACGTCTCCCCAGGGCTGCGCCACCAGTTCCTCAAGTGTCGCGAACGCAGAATCCAACTGCCCCTGCCGCCAAGCATCCATTGCACTGTCGTACTGGGCAATGAATTCAGGCTTAGGCAGTTCTAATTCCAACAGAACACTAATACGCTCGCGAAACGGCGGTGTCTCGAAGATGTTGTCCTGGGCCAGCCGAAACGCCTGAATCCAGTTTTCACTCTTGCGTGCAGTATCAATCGCCAGATACTTATTTAGATCATTGCGCAACTTTTCTATGCCGCCGATCCTTGGGTAATGCGACTCAAAATCGGACAGCGCGGCCTGCAGCGTGTTCGGATCGCCATTCCCCAGGGTATCGGTGACCGTCGCCACCAGCCGTTCGATAGCCATCAGATCCAGCGCCTTCAGACTGTGCAGCGTCCGCAGATGACTGAACACCTGGGCGCGCAATGCACTGAAAGTGGGTACGTAACGTGTCATACTTTCCAGGCGATGACGGTTTTCGGTCGCATCCGGTTCCCAGGCATCCAGCAACGCATTGATGCGCGCTTCCTGCGCAAACATCACTACGGGTGCATCAGCTCCACCCCGTTCCACGATGAAACTTTCCAGGGCCGTCATCCATTCCATGAGGCCGAACAGCGTGCGCCCTTCTGGATTGGAATCGCCGAGACTGCGGCTATGCTCGATAACCCGCCCAGCGTCGCTGAATCTTCCAGCCGAGATCAGACCCATCCACTCCGGTAGCGTGGCCTTCAGCAGCGCCTCGGTCGCAAGCGCCCCAATATCACGGTCGCTCGGGTGGCTGCTTAGATACTGATTGGCCTGCACAGCCGCTTCCCAGTATGCCTCCCGATTCAGAAGATTCTTGATGTCCCGATCAGGTGTCGCCCTCAGATAGAGACCGCCGGCAATCACCACTACGACAGTCGCAAATGCCAACCATAGGCGACGCGAGCGCAGCCCAGCATGCGCCTGTTGATCCTCTGCCAGTAGTGTCCTGATCTCCCGCAGCGAGTTGACAAATCTTCTGAACAGTCCTCGCCACCCACGCACCGGCAGCGTATCAGCTACAGGTTTTTTCTCACTAACCGCGGCCACGGGATCGGGGGCTTGCGCCTCAGCCTTGGCGTCCTCATCTTCGCAGCAGAATATTTCCAGAAAAGAATTCGCCGACGTGACGAAAGTAGTTTTGGTAAGGTCATTGCCCGCACGCAGAAACTGCGTCGACTGCTCGTCGTTTGCGACCACACCAGTCTGTTCCTCGGTTTCGTACACCACCTCCACCCGATAGGAGAACGTGTCCCCACCGAATGCAACACGGTTCCCGCTGCTCAATAAGCGCGCGTGCTCTTCAAGACGCATGCCGTCCACATAAGTACCATTGGTACTGCCGAGATCTTCGATATAGAGCTGATTATTTCTGAGAAAAATGTGCGCATGACGTCGCGAGATGTAGCTGACGTCTTTGGGAAGCTGTTCCTGGTAGCGGGCGAAGACATCGCTCTCTTTGTTGATCAGGAATGGGAACTCGGTGATGACAATGGGCTCCAGCGACAGCTGCGGATTTTCCGACCATAGGATCAGCCGCGTGGGCGGATTGATTGCACTTTTGTCGCTGTAACTCGCGGTCGCATCCAGTAACTCTGCTTGGAAACAGAGTCCCGCGAAGCAGATCTCATCGCCGCGTTGCAGCCGCTGGGGTTCTTTGCCGACCCGTCGACCACTCACGGTGGTCCCGTTGAGACTGCCGAGATCGACCAGATAGATGATTCCATCCTGCTCGAATATGCGCGCATGGCGCCGGGACATTTTTTCCGTCAGCACGGGATCGTAACTCGAAAAAGGCGCTTCATGACGACCCACGGCGAACAGGTAGTCGTCGATGACGATCTCGCCGAGGTCGGGAGGTGCAATGGGTTTAAGTGTGATCAGCATTCCAGGCTTGCTGCTGTGTCTTGAGTTCAGTCGGACATTGCGCCGACGACTTCCTTGGGCCACCCGCCCCCCAAGGCCTTGTAGAGTGCCAGTGTATCCGTCAGGGTCTGCCAGTGGTTTGCCAGCAGGCTCTGTTCTGCATCCAAGCGTGTGCGCTCCACCTCGAACACCTCCAACTGCGAGACCAGCCCCTCTTTGAGTTGAGCATATACCTGGGTTGATACCATCGCGAGGTCATCGCGACGCTGGCCCAGTTCGATAGACTGTGCCTTATGGCTGGCCAGATTGGTGAGCGCGTTCTCGACTTCCTCGAATGCAATGATGACCGCACGGCGAAATTCCTCTTCGGCGACCTGAGTTTGCGCCTTGCTTACCTCAATGTTGGCAGTCACGCTTGGATCAAAGATGGGGAAGGACAGCAACGATGACAGTCCAAACGTGCCACTTTTCAGCAAATCGACCAGGGCGAGACTTGCGGACCCCGCTCGCCCAGTCAGACTCAATGACGGTAGCCGCGCCAGACGTGCCTGTCCCTGCAGGTCATAGGCCTGCAACACCCGATATTCTGCCGCGATGATATCGGGACGCCGGGTCAGCAGGTCCGAGGGCAATCCGGCTGGGACCGCCACAGGCAGAATGGCGTCACGCTGCTCGGCGCGCGGCACCCGCAGGCTGTCTGCCGGTATACCCAACAGGGTAGCCAAGCCGTTCTCGGTAATTTTCCGCAATCGCTGGAGTTCCAGAAGACCGTTCTGCAGTCCGCGAATTTCGGCGCTCTGCTGCAGAATCTGCGTCTTTGGGATCAGCCCTTCGCCATACATGGATTCATAAATGGCGAGGATTTTCTGACCGCGCGCGATCGTCTGTTGCTGATACGCCATCTGCTCGTCGAACTGGCGAATCTGGAAATAGGCCGTGGCGACATCGGCGACCAGCGCCAGATAACCGGCCCGCCAGTCCGCCTCTGTGGCGCTGAATTCCGCCTGTTGCGCATCTACACCTTTGCGCACTTTGCCCCAGATATCGATTTCCCAGCCCACCTCGGACGCGACGCTGTATTGGGTTGAAGATGGGCGCCCCGTACTCTTGAAGGTGTCTGTGCCTCCCCCGGCAGTTACTGTGGGCAGTAATCCGGCCCGCGCCTGACCGATTGCCGCCTTCGCCACACCACTGCGCGCGGCCAGCACGCGGATATCGAGATTGCCGGCAATCGCCTGATGGACCAGTTCGCTCAGGTAGGGATCGTGGAAACTGATCCACCATTCCGGATCGATACTGCCCTCGCTTAGCAACCCCTGTCCGGGCGGCTCTGACCACTGGGCCTTGGCAACCGTCTCCGGTTGTTTGTATTCCGGTCCACCCAGACCGGAACAGGAACACAGCAGCGTCAGGCATGCGACAGCGAACAGCCCGACACAAAAAAATGTGTCCATGAAACGCCTGTCCGGTCGGCGGCAAGGTGTTGTGACAGCGCGAACGGAATGCAAGCTATGCCTTGTCACGATCTCAATCTCCGAAGTCTAAGTTGCCGGACGTTGCGACAGCCAGCACCGTTGCATAGTTAATCTGGCAGCCACAGATCAGCTGTCATCCCCACTCTGAACGGATCAGTTTCTGTGCACCGGCGATACCTGCTTATTGAGGTAGAGCATCAGCTGTGCCAAGCCATGGCGGTTGCGGACTACATTCTCCAATCGTCTGTTTTGGAATCAGTTTATTCATTTAGACAGCCAACAAAACGATAACCGGCTAACCGATTCGCTTGCGAATGTCCTGTTCGGCAAAACAGATTCGCGCAATAATGTTCGGCGGAACACAACATTATGATCCGTGGAGACCGATCATTTTAATTTGGTGGGATCTCCGGTATCAGGCATGGATTTCACATCCAGTGCGATTGATGGATTCCATTGAGTCTTGGTCAACGTCGTCGAATCCAGCACGCTGATCACAATCACCGTGACATTGTCGCGCGCACCGCGCTCAAGGGCACATTCCACTAACAGGTTGCATGCCTTGTGATCATCCCCGATGGCCAGGATTCTGCCGATCTCGGCATCCGTGACCTCCTTGTAGAGGCCGTCGCTGCACAATAAAAAGACGTCCCCATCTGTCACCTCAACTATCTCGGAATCCAGATCGAGATAATCCGCCACTCCGACTGCGCGCGTGATGATGTTGGCGGCCGGATGGGTCTCGGCCTGGTCACGGGTGATGAGCCCCTGACTGACGAGTTCCTCGACGCGGCTGTGATCCCGCGTCAGCCGCTGAAACCGCCCCTGCTGATAGCGATAGGCCCGGCTGTCGCCCGCCCAGATCAGGATGGCGTGGTCCGCCAACGCCAGCAGCACGACGACGGTACTGCCGATGACCTGCTCGCGGCGACGGCGCGCCTCATCACACAACCTGCGATTGACGATCTGCAGACTCTGGCGCACTTCGCCGACCATCAGGCCAACGCTGTCCACCGGCGGAATTCCGGCCAGTGCATCGACGATCATTTGGCTTGCATACTCACCCGCCGCATGTCCGCCCATGCCATCGGCCACCGCCCAGATACCGCGCTCTGACAGGTCCACGCAGGCATCTTCATTGTGAGTGCGGATTCTTCCCGCATGCGTTCTGGCGGTCGAGGTCCAGCGCAGGTTTGCGACAACTGTCAAAGTGGGACTCCCTGTCGTACGGATAAACAAAATACTTGGCGGTGATGCAAGCCCGCTTCAGTGGATGAAGCAGAGGTTCCTCAATTCAATAGTCCCCAGCGCGGGCGTTACCACAAGGACGATTCCGCCAACGCATTTAGAGCAGCCGGCTGCCCGTAAACAAAACCCTGAACCAGATCGAAACCTAAGTCCTGGCAAACTGAGAGTTCACCGGGATTGGATACACCCTCCGCCAACGCAGTGGTATGGCCTTTTTTCACCAGAGTGACCAGCAGACCGATCATTTCCTGGCGGTTTTGTGACACCTTGTCCAGATCTTGAATCAATGAAATATCGAATTTAACGGTATAGGGTGGCACATCCAGTAATTCCAGCAGGCGCGCCTGACCCGCACCGAAATCATCATAGGCCAGATCGATGTGCATGTGCTCCAAAGCCATATTGAGATTGTAGAGTGTGGCCTGATTGGTGACTGCCTGCTCATGGATTTCCAACACCAGGGGAATCTGAGGATATCTTATGCGGATACTCTGCAGCGAAGCGACCAGC
>JBGSOE010000229.1:0-36122 GCA_041739295.1 Thiohalobacterales bacterium
CCACAACGGGGACAGAGCTGAAGATCTGTCCCCACAGCTGCGGTATATCGGCGCAATACGCTGCGCTATTACGCCCTACTGGCAGACCCATGAATATCCAAGACCGACTCTATCAATATTACCTGCTGACCCGGCTGCATAAACCGATCGGTATTTTGTTGCTGTTGTGGCCGACGCTGTGGGCCTTGTGGCTCGCTGCAGAAGGGCTGCCACCGATATCGGTATTGCTGGTGTTTGTTGCCGGCGTGGTGCTGATGCGCTCGGCCGGTTGTGTGATCAATGACTATGCGGATCGGGATTTCGATCCGCATGTGCAACGTACCCAGGATCGCCCTATCGCGACAGGTCGCGTCAGTCCACGCGAGGCATTGGGTTTGTTTGCGGTCCTCTGCCTAATCGCTCTTGTTTTAGTGCTGACACTCAACCGGCTGACCTTATATCTCTCCGTCGGTGCCTTGCTGCTGGCGGCGGTCTACCCCTTCACCAAGCGCTATACCCATTTACCGCAGTTGGTGCTCGGGGCGGCTTTCGGTTGGGCGATCCCAATGGCGTTCGCCGCAGTGCAGGATCAGGTGCCGAAAATCGCCTGGTTGTTGTTCGTGGTGAATATTCTCTGGGCAATGGCCTATGACACCTTCTACGCGATGGTTGATCGTGACGATGATTTCAAGATTGGCGTGAAATCCACTGCCATTCTGTTTGGTTCGGCTGACCGGGTGGTGATAGCTGTCCTACAACTGCTGGTACTGGGTGGCTTGGTTCTGGCCGGTCGGATGGCGGGGCTGGGACTGTATTTTTATCTGGGTTTGCTGATCGCTGCGGGTCTGGTGCTCTATCAGCAATACCTTGCGCGTAATCGGGATCCGACTGGTTGCTTCCAGGCGTTTCTGAACAACAATTGGTTTGGTGCGGCAATATTTTCAGGGATTTTTCTGCACTATTTGGCGACTCCTGTCTAAGTTAGCGGCGAACATCTGACTGGGTTGTATTGCGTCCCACCCCTCTATTAATAAAGGAACCTCTGATTAATTTGATCAAGCGAGTAGATGCAAGGCGCAGACGGGCGAAAAAACGGAGTTTACACAGCGTAAATGAGTATTTTGAGCCCGGCTGCAACGCGGCAGATGCCGCTTCAGCGAATTAATCAGAGGTTCCTAAACCAGGCTGAATGTTACCGATTCCGATGGGTTCTTGCGCACACCCACACATCAATACGTTCTGCCCCTGCGTGTCGTAGTAGCTTGGACACTGCGTTAAGGGTGCTGCCAGTGGTCATCACATCATCGACCAGCGCGACGTGGCGCGCCTGCAAGGGTCGCGTCAGCGCAAAGGCGCCGCGTAGATTACTGCGCCGCTGCCCGGCGCTGAGAAGGGATTGAGGCGGCGTAGCTCGAGTGCGGATACAGGTCTCGATGTCCAGGTGATAGCCCAACTGTTTGCTCAGCGGTCGCGCGATCTCGATGGCTTGATTGAAGCCACGTTTGCGCTGACGACTCGGATGCAAGGGTATCGGGATGACGCAGTCTGGTGGCGGGGCTGAAGCCAAGCGTGTTGCTAGCAACGCAGCAAACAGGCGGGCATGGTGCAGGCCGGCGGCGAATTTGAGCTGCAGGATCAGGCGATCGACGGGTGGGGCGTAGTGAAACAGGGCGATACCGGTATCGAACTTCGGTGGGTGGTGCTGGCATGCGCCGCAGAGCTGGCCGGGATAGTGCAGCGGCAGCGAGCAGCGCGAACAGGCTGTCGTCAGCCAAGGTAAAGCGCCCCGACAGTCCTGACAGAGATTCAATCCGCTTGGGTCCTGTGCGAGGCAGAGTAGGCAATGGCTGGGGATCAGCCATTGCTGTAGCATCCGTGGCCAATTGTAAACCATATGAATTCCCTTTCAGTTGACAGATAATGCCTTCCGGGATCCATCCTGGTCCCGATATTCCCTAGTCTAGCAGCAGGTTAATGATGTCCGATTCCAGCGTGATGCAGCCCCCTCTGCAGCAGATTACCGCGCGCAGTGCGCGCTTTAGCGCCTCCCTGTTCAACTATGGCAATGTCATCGCCATGATTCCCGGGTTGGTACTGGCGCCGTATATATTGATGGCCCACCCGACGGGAACCTCAACGGTGCTGCTGTTTGTGCTGATGATTGTGCCGCCGATCCTCTGGTTCGGTGCCTCCATGGTGGTTTATGCCCTGGCGCGGCATCATCCCGATCCGCAGGTGGGGCACTGCACTCAGCAGGCAGCTTATCGTTTCTATGGCATGTTCGGATTGATTATCCCGGTCGGGACTTTCTATGGCACCGACTGGCGGCTGTGGATTATCACCGGCGGTGTCGTGTCCCTGATTTTGATCCCCTGGTCATTGCTGGAATTGTGGCGCATTGCGCACATGCCATGGCAGGACATCACACTGAATGAGGAGACTCATGCATGACGGCATCGGCAGCATCACTGGACGTTCAGTCACCGGATGGCGTACTGCGTCATGACTGGTCGCGCGCGGAAATCCTGGCGCTGTTCGCGCGGCCCTTTAATGATCTGATGTATGCAGCACAGCAGACTCACCGCGCGCATTTCGATCCGAACGCGGTACAGATCAGTACGCTATTGTCGATCAAAACCGGAGCTTGTCCGGAAGACTGCGCCTACTGCCCACAAAGCGCGCATTACAAAACTGAATTGGATGTCGAGCGCCTGTTACCGTTGGAAGATGTGCTCAACGAGGCGCGTGCCGCCAAGGCGAGTGGCGCCAGTCGCTTCTGCATGGGTGCGGCCTGGCGCAGTCCGCGCGACAAGGATCTTGAACAGGTGGCTGCGATGATCGGCGGCGTCAAGGCGCTGGGGCTGGAGACCTGCGTCACCCTGGGTATGCTCACCGAGCCACAGACAGCGCGACTCAAGGACGCTGGTCTGGATTACTACAATCACAATCTCGATACCTCGCCCGAATTCTACGGCGAGGTTATCAGCACACGTACCTATCAAGATCGGCTCGATACGCTCAAGCATGTGCGTGATGCAGGTATCAATGTCTGTGCCGGTGGTATTGTCGGTATGGGTGAGAGTCGCGAAGATCGCGCCGGTCTGTTGCAAGAACTTGCCAACCTGCCGAAGCATCCCGGAAGCGTACCGATCAATTTGCTGGTGCGTGTCGAGGGTACACCGCTGGCAGACGTCGCCGCGCCTGATCCGTTTGAATTTGTGCGTACGCTCGCCGTCGCACGACTGATGATGCCGCATTCCTATGTGCGTCTATCGGCAGGCCGCACCGATATGAGCGACGAGTTGCAGTCGCTATGCTTCCTGGCCGGCGCCAATTCGATTTTCTACGGCGAACGATTACTTACTACCGAAAATCCTGAATGCGATCACGACCGTAAATTATTCGACCGTCTCGGTTTGAAACCAATTTAGATCTGTAACGTAGGGTGCATTACGGCCTGCGGCCTAATGCACCCTGCATAATTCAATTCCACTAAAACGTATGAAAGACCTCCGCCATGATCTTGAACTACGCAAGGCGCAGCGGCTGTACCGGTCGCGGCGCGTCAGCGCCAGTCCGCAGGGCGCGGAGATGCAGGTCGACGGCGAGCAGCTGCTCAGCTTTTGCAGTAACGACTATCTAGGTCTGGCCAATCACCCTGCGGTGATCAGTGCATTGCAATCCGGTGCGGAAACCTGGGGCGTCGGCAGCGGTGCGGCGCATCTGGTAAATGGCCACAGTGCGGCACATCATGCGCTGGAAGAAGAGCTTGCCGAGTTCGTTGGCCGTCCACGCGCACTGTTGTTTTCGACGGGCTACATGGCGAATCTCGGCGTCATTGGTGCATTGCTGGGACACGCCGATCGGCTGTTCGAAGATCGTTACAATCACGCCTCACTGCTGGATGCCGCACGCTATAGCGGCGCACGTCTGGTGCGCTATGCGCATACCGATGTACAAGATCTACAGCGCCGCATGCACGCCAGTGGCCTTGGCGAGAAATTGATTGCAACGGATGGCGTGTTCAGCATGGATGGCGATATTGCACCGCTGCCGGATCTGATCGAGTGCGCACGCGACCATCATGCCTGGTTGATGGTGGACGATGCGCATGGCATCGGCGTGTTGGGTGCCCAGGGGCGCGGCAGTGTGGAGCATTGCGGTGTGAATACCGCAGACGTACCGATTCTGATGGCGACGCTCGGCAAGGCATTCGGCACCTTTGGCGCCTTTGTGGCCGGTGACGATGATCTGATCGAAACGCTGATACAACAAGCGCGTACCTATATCTACACCACGGCGACGCCGCCGGCACTGGCCGAGGCCACGCGTGCGAGTCTCCGCCTGGTCCAGCAGGAATCCTGGCGGCGCGAAAAACTGCGTACATTGATTGCACGTTTCCAACGTGGCGCAGGCGAGTTGGGGCTGGCGTTGATGGCATCAGATACGCCGATTCAGCCGCTCTTGGTAGGTGAGTCCGCGCTGGCAGTGCAATTCAGTGAGCGCCTGCGCCATTGCGGCATGCTGGTGCCTGCGATGCGCCCGCCGACGGTGCCCGAGGGTACGGCACGATTGCGTATCACCTTGAGTGCAGCGCATGAAGAGGTGCAAATCGATCGGTTGTTATCGGCATTGGAGTCGGTGATCTGCCATCCCTTCAGTGATCTGTTGAGTAAATAGTCAATGTCGTCTCAGTCGCTGCATTGTCGCTGTGTGGGGCAGGGGCCTGACCTGGTGCTCCAGCATGGTTGGGGAATGCATGCTGATATATGGACGCCCATTGTTGACTTGCTCTCAACACAATTCCGTTTGCATCTGATCGATCTGCCTGGCCATGGTTTAAGTGCGCCGATTGAGTCATTCACGCTGGATACAGTATGTGACGCATTGCAACACGTTGTTCCAGAGCGGGCGCACTGGTTGGGTTGGTCGCTGGGTGGTCTGTTAGCGCTGGAGTTTGCGTCACGTAACCCGCAGCGCGTTGCGCGGTTGATTTTAATGGCGAGCAATCCTTGTTTTGTCGCGACGGAGGATTGGCCGCAGGGCATGGCACGCACGGTGCTGGAAGGTTTTGCACAGGATCTTTTCCAGGATCACCAGGCGACATTGAATCGATTTCTTGGTCTGGTTGCGCGCGGCGCTCCAGACAATTCAGTCCTGCGTGAATTGCGCCGTGCCGTGCGTGCGGCGCCGTCGCCGTCCGGATCCGCGCTGAAGGGTGGATTGGCGATCTTGCGTGATGCAGATCTAAGATCAAGGTTAAATGCCTTATCGATGCCGGTTCTCTGGCTTGGCGGGGTGCGCGATACCTTGGTGCCGATCACTGCGCTGCGCAGTGTGCATGCACAATATCCACACATGCTATTGCGGGAGATTGCTCAGGCGGGTCATGCGCCCTTTATATCGCATCCACAGGAAACCGCTGCGGTGATTACGGAGTTTTTGTTGTGAGCGATCATGATGAGTTTGACGTTGATAAGCGCGACGTGCGTTCCAGTTTCGAGCGCGCTGCGGCTGACTATGATCGCGTAGCTGTTTTGCAGCGTGAGGTGGGTGAGCGATTGCTGGAGCGGCTCGGCGTCATAAAGCTTGATCCACAGCGTGTGTTGGATTTGGGCGCAGGTACTGGCTATATATCACGTGCGTTGATGAAGCAGTATCGTGGCGCGCGCGTGGTGGCATTGGATATTGCCTCACCCATGTTGATACAGGCGCGTCGTCAGTGCGGCTGGTGGCGGCGTCCGGGTTTTGTCTGCGGCGATATCGAACGTCTGCCATTTGCTGACCGCAGCGTTGAATTGATTTTATCCAATCTGGCCTTGCAGTGGTGCAATGGCCTCGATGCAGCCTTTGCCGAATTCAGGCGCGTACTCAAACCGGGCGGCGCATTGCTGTTTACCTCGTTTGGTCCAGATACCTTGCGTGAGTTGCGCGCGAGCTGGGCGGCAGTTGATGGCTACAATCACGTCAACAGTTTTCTGGATATGCACGATGTGGGTGATGCGTTGATGCGTGCAGGGCTGGCTGATCCGGTGATGGACGTTGAGCAGATCACCTTGACCTATAACGAGGTAAACGGGTTGATGCAGGATTTAAAAACATTGGGTGCGCATAACGTTACCGCGGGTCGTCCACGTGGGTTGATGGGAAAAGGTCGTTGGCTGCATATGTGTGAGACGTATGAACAATATCGTCACCAGGGTATATTGCCCGCAACCTATGAAGTTATCTACGGGCATGCCTGGGTTGCGGAATCGCCATCAAGAGCCATCGACGGTGTAGTCAAGGTACCTTTGTCGGCATTGAAACGCCGACCTACGGCGGAATAAATATTCTGTTGAGGATGGCTATGCAACAGGGCTATTTCATTACCGGTACCGATACCGGCGTTGGTAAAACACTGGTCAGTCAGATCCTAATGCGGCGTTTACGTGAGACCTATCCGAATGTGGTGGGTTTCAAGCCAGTGGCCAGTGGTTGCACGATGACACCGGCAGGCTTGTGCAACGCGGATGCGCTTGCGCTGCAGCAGGCTAGTTCGATGGCGTTGCCCTATGAAACGATTAATCCCTATGCATTCGAGCCGCCGATAGCACCTCATCTCGCAGCAGCGGATGCCAACACACATATTGATCTTACGAACATTTGTGAGCGCATTGAATCGGTAACAGCAGATCGAATCGTGGTTGAAGGTGTTGGTGGCTGGCTTGTGCCGCTCAATGCGCGTGAATCAATGGCCGATCTCGCACAACGATTGAAGTTACCGGTAGTGCTGGTGGTGGGGATGCGTCTAGGTTGTCTCAATCACGCTTTGCTGACGGCGGCGGCAATTCGCCAGACGGGTTTGCCGATACTGGGCTGGGTTGCGAATCAGATTGATCCTGACTTCGTGCGCTGCGAAGACAATATCGCGACGCTGAATGCCAAACTTGGCGTGCCATTGCTGATGTCGCTGCCTTGGTTGTCTCGCCCTGACTTGATTGAGCAACTAGCGCATCGCTGCGTATTGCCTGTGGAGGAATAAGGTATCTCCGTGGTTTTGCGAGTGTCAGTATGGGGCATATCGGTGTCTTATTAAGCGAATATTATAATATTCTTAATAACTGCATATATCATTTATAAGATGCTGTTATAGCGAACTTTTATAACCGAATTTTCCCATTTACTTGCGCCGTAAAGGTGCATCAGTTAGCATCCCAATCCATTCGAAATCACACACTATTGTGTGAAATAACGCACTTAAGATTATTGATAGCTGCAATCCGAGAGGGCGCAGTGGTAGCAGCAGAGTGTGACGCCCAAACGGCGGATTGTTGTGTAGTGATACGGCCAAATTGTTCGCTGTCTTGGCAGAGAACGGTCGCAGTGTACTGCGGCATTTGCGGTGTTTCCCTCACGATCGCCCTGGGTTTCGCCCTACTGGGTTTCTGGCTGATTCTTCCCTTTGCAGGTCTGGAGCTGATCGCTTTGGCGATCGCTTTCTACCTCTGCGCGGTGCGTGTTAACAGCCGCGAGGTGATTTCGATTAAAGGCGGGACGGTGGCAGTACTGAGGGGGCTGCACCAACCTGAAGAATCGACACAGTTACAGCGCGCCTGGGCGAGAGTGGAGTTGGCGGAGCCGCGACAACGTGGTTATCCGACACGTTTATTGATTTGCAGCCATGGCCGGAAAGTTGAAGTTGGCCATTGCTTGAATGACAGGGAACGTCGCCAGCTGGCAGAAGATCTTCGCCGCTGGATTCGGCTGCCGTCCGCGCCTGTGCAGGCTGCGTGACAACAGCTCGCGTTATAACGATTTAACGATAAAAATTGAAATCCGACCAAAGGAGAGTGAAGGCATGTCTGCGAGAACCAATCTGAGGGTACCGCAGGTGCTGACGGGGCTTGGGCTCCTGTCAGTTGCTGGGATTGCGGCCGCCGAATACGGCCTTAATCTGCATCAAGGTGTAACGCCCATCGCACGCGAAGCCTACAGCCTCCATATGCTGATTCTATGGGTATGCGTCGCTATCGGCATTGTTGTGTTTGGCGCCATGTTCTATTCCATTGTGAATCACCGCAAGAGCAAGGGCGCGGTTGCGGCACAGTTCCATGAGAGCACTGCGGTCGAATTCGCCTGGACCATCATTCCTTTTTTGATTCTGATCGGCATGGCGATTCCCGCCACCAAGGCGTTGATCGCGATGGAGGATACGAAAAATTCCGATATCAGCATCAAAGTCACGGCCTATCAGTGGAAGTGGCAATACGATTATCTGGATGAAGGTGTCAGTTTCTTCAGTACGCTGTCTACGCCGAAAGAGGAAATGTTCAACCGAGCCGAAAAAAACACGAATTACCTGCTCGAGGTCGATAATCCCGTGGTGGTGCCGGTTGGTAAGAAAGTGCGGTTATTAATTACGGCCAATGATGTGATTCATGCCTGGTGGGTGCCGGCCTTGGGCATGAAGAAGGATGCCATCCCAGGCTTTGTGAATGAAATGTGGTTCAACATCGACACGCCCGGTACCTATCGCGGTCAATGTGCCGAGTTGTGCGGTAAGGATCATGGCTTCATGCCGATTGTGGTAGTTGCCAAAGAGCAGACTGAATACGATGCCTGGGTCGCCGATCAACTGAAGTCTTCCGACGCCGCTGCGGCCGATTCCAATCGCGAATTCAGCAAGGATGAGCTGATGGCGCGTGGCGAGAAGGTCTACGCTAGTAACTGCGCGGCCTGTCATCAGGCCAATGGTGAGGGTGTACCGGGCGCGTTCCCTGCGCTTAAGGGCGGGGTGTTGACCACTGGCCCTGTTGCAGGACATCTGGATCGCGTTATGCACGGCAAGGCCGGGACGGCCATGGCGGCATTTGATGCGCAATTAAGTGATGCGGATATCGCGGCCGTTGTGACCTACGAACGCAATTCCTGGGGCAACAATTTGGGCGATGTCGTGCAGCCGGCCGATGTCAAAGCCGCCCGCTAACGGATTCCGAGGAGGAGAAAGCTAATGAGTACTGCAGCTGCACATGATGCGCATGACCACGGGCCGGCGAAGGGCCTTTCCCGCTGGCTGTTTACGACTAACCACAAGGATATCGGCACGCTTTATCTGCTGTTCTCGCTGCTGATGTTCTTTGTCGGTGGCGCAATGGCGATGGTGATTCGCGCCGAATTGTTCCAGCCAGGTCTGCAATTCGTCGACCCGATGTTCTTCAATTCCATGACCACCATGCATGCATTGATCATGATCTTCGGTGCCGTCATGCCTGCCTTCGTCGGCTTGGCCAACTGGTTGATCCCCATGATGATCGGGGCGCCAGACATGGCGCTACCACGCATGAACAACTGGTCGTTCTGGATACTGCCATTTGCCTTTGCCATCCTGATGTCCACGCTGTTCATGGATGGCGGTGGCCCGGCCGGCGGTTGGACGCTGTATCCGCCGTTGGTGTTGCAGACAGGTAACGCCTTCCCCTTCGTGATCTTTGCCATTCATATGATGGGTATTTCCTCCATCATGGGTGCCATCAACGTGGTCGTGACCATTTTGAATATGCGCGCTCCTGGCATGACGCTGATGAAGATGCCGCTGTTTGTCTGGACCTGGCTGATCACGGCCTATTTGCTCATCGCAGTCATGCCGGTGCTGGCGGGCTCGGTGACCATGCTGTTGACTGACAAATTCTTCGGTACCAGCTTCTTCAGTGCCGCGGGTGGTGGTGATCCGGTGATGTTCCAGCATATTTTCTGGTTCTTTGGCCATCCCGAGGTTTACATCCTGATTCTGCCGGCCTTCGGTATCGTCTCGCAGATCATCCCGACCTTCGCGCGCAAGCCACTGTTCGGCTACAGCTCGATGGTGTACGCGACCGCCTCGATCGCCTTCCTGTCCTTTCTCGTGTGGGCGCACCACATGTTCACTGTCGGCATGCCGCTGACCGGTGAGCTGTTCTTTATGTATGCCACCATGCTGATCGCAGTACCGACAGGCGTGAAAGTATTCAATTGGGTGTCGACCATGTGGAAGGGTTCGATGACCTTCGAAACGCCGATGCTGTTCGCGCTGGGTTTTGTGTTCATGTTCACCATTGGCGGATTCTCCGGTCTGATGTTGGCCATCGCCCCGGTGGACTTCCAGTATCACGACACCTATTTCGTGGTGGCGCATTTCCATTACGTGCTGGTGACCGGCGCGATATACGCCATCATGGCGGCGTCGTATTACTGGCTGCCCAAATGGACCGGCAATATGTACAACGAGACACTCGGCAAGTGGCATTTCTGGCTGTCGACGATTTTCGTGAATGTGTTGTTCTTCCCGCAGCACTTCCTGGGTCTGGCCGGCATGCCGCGGCGTATCCCGGATTACTCAATCCAGTTCACGGAGTTCAATCAGATCTCGTCGATTGGTGGTTTTGCCTTTGGTCTGTCTCAATTGCTGTTCGCCTACGTCGTTATTTCGACGATTCGCGGTGGCAAAAAGGCAACCGATCGGGTGTGGGAAGGTGCGCAAGGTCTGGAGTGGACGCTACCGTCCCCGCCGCCCTACCACACCTTTACGACTGCCCCGGACGTTAAGTAGTAGTGGTATTGGGAGCGGCGCTGCGCCGCTCCCTTGCTCAGTGAGAGTTGTAGCGTAATGGATGAGCTTAAGCGCAAGCGTGCAAATGTTCGGTTGGCCCTGATCCTGGGCGCAATTGCATTGTCGATTCTCGGTATCTTCATCTGGAGTGTGGCCGGGAGTGTGCATTGAAAGACACGATCCGCAAAACGACATTGCGCCTGCTTTTGGTGACGGTGGGCATGTTCGGGTTCGGGTATCTGATGGTGCCGTTCTACGACGTGTTCTGCGATATAACGGGTCTTAACGGGCGTACCGCGGATGGCCCCATTGCCAATGCGCAGGCTTACGAGATCGACGCCAACCGTGTGGTTACGGTGGAGTTCATCGCCAGCGTCAATCAAGCGCTGCCTTGGGAGTTCCGCCCTGAGGTGGTCAAGATGCAGGTGCATCCCGGGCAGGTATATAGAACACAGTTCTACGCCCGCAACGAGAGTAAGCAAGCGATTATTGGGCATGCGGTACCCAGTGTCGCCCCCGGAATTGCCGCGCGACAGTTCCACAAAACAGAGTGCTTCTGTTTTACCGAGCAGCGCTTTGAGGGTGGCGAAGGGCGTTGGATGCCGGTGCAATTTGTGATTGATCCGGAGTTACCGAAAGAGATCGAGGAGGTGACCTTGTCGTACACCTTCTTTGACTCCGGCAAGATGGCGACCAAGCAGAACGGTATGGAAATTTTATGAATGTGCGCTGCGGCTAGTCAGTATTCGAGCTGTGAATTATAAGAATTGGAAAACCACTAAAATGAGGATTGAGGCATGAGCGAAGCACATGGCGGCTATTATGTCCCGCACGGCAGCCACTGGCCGTTAGTGGGCTCGGTGGGTTTGTCGACGATGCTGGTGGGCGCTGCGCTGTATCTGAACGGATCTGGCAATGGGTCAATGGTGCTCCTGGCGGGCTTGGCGATCCTGGTGTTCATGATGTTCGGCTGGTTTGGTACAGTGATCCGCGAAAGCGAAGCCCACATGTACAACAGTCAGGTGGATAAGTCTTTCCGCTGGGGCATGAGCTGGTTCATCTTCTCCGAAGTGATGTTCTTCGCAGCCTTCTTCGGCGCCCTGTTCTATGCACGAATCTATTCGGTGCCATGGCTGGGTGGCGGTGATCCGGGCACCAATGAGCTGCTGTGGAAGGGTTTTGAGGCGACTTGGCCAACCAACGGACCGGCTAATGTTGGCGGTGAATATACGCTTCTCGATCCCTGGCATATCCCGGCGCTCAATACCTTGCTGCTGCTGACCAGTGGCGTGACCATCACCTTTGCACATTGGGCGTTAAAGAAAGGCAACCGGAGTGCATTGGTTCTGTGGATGTGGGCTACAGTAATACTGGGCGCAACCTTCCTGGGTTTCCAGATCTATGAATATGGTCAGGCGTACAGCGAGCATCACAATTTGACGCTCGGATCCGGGATTTACGGTTCGACCTTCTTCATGTTGACTGGCTTCCATGGTTTCCACGTGACAGTTGGTACCATCATGTTGATTGTGATCAGCCTGCGTTGCATGAAGGGTCACTTCGACGCCCATCATCATTTCGGTTTTGAAGGCGTAGCCTGGTACTGGCACTTTGTGGACGTGGTCTGGCTGGGTCTGTTTATCTTCGTCTATTTGCTTTAAAACAGGCTGGCAGAAACTAAAGGCGCTGCTTTGCAGCGCCTTTGTTTTTATTGGGCAGCGGAATTGGTGGGTGGTACGCTGTTGGTCGCGTTCGGCGATTGCGCATGCGGGTTGATGCCATGCGGCTTGATGGCACCGGTGAAAATCCCCAGCATCAACATCAAAAACAGAAAAACGGACAGGCCAATACGTACCGTCAGCGCTTTTACAGTGCGTTCTGTGGTGCCATTGTCTTTGATCAGAAAGATCAAGCCACTGGCAAGACTTGCGAGAATGGTGAGCAATACCAGTACGATCAGGATTTTGGTTAGCATGTGAGTCCGCAGCGTAAGCTGTTGAGTGGCGGTGGGCGCTCAGTATAACCAAGCCCGATAGGGCCTGCGAGGTGGTAGTGAGGCTAGGCGGTATTGAGTTTCGGCCCGGATTCTGGCCCAGCCTGACGACGCTAGTGTTGTTGATTTTACTATTGTCGTTAGGGTTTTGGCAGTTGGATAGGGCCGCACAGAAACGTGCCCTGCTAGACGCCTACAGTGCGCGTCCGGCTGATTCCGCAGTGCAATTGAGTGCGGATTTTGCGCCCAACGCAGATTGGCGTTATCGGCGCGCCGAAGTGACGGGCCGCTATATCGCCACGCAGCAGTTCCTGTTGGACAATCGCGTATATCAGGGTCGGGTCGGTTATCAGGTGCTCACGCCCATGCGCCTGAAAGATGGTGCTCACGCTGTGTTGATCAATCGCGGCTGGGTGCCACAAGGTGCAACGCGTGCTGATGTGCCTGCACTGCCGGTGACGCAGACCGGAGAGGTGCGTGTCGAGGGTCTGATGGATCTGCCAGCGGCCAATGTGTTTGTGCTGGGTGAGGGCGAAGACCGCGACCCGGGGTGGCCCAAGGTGTTGCAACGTGTGCGTCTGGATCTGCAGGCGCAACAATTGGGTGTGAAACTGCTGCCGATGGTGCTGCTGTTGGGCGCAGATCAACCCGACGGTTTTGTTCGCGATTGGAAACCCGTGGTGTTTGGCCCGGAGCGCCATGTGGGCTATGCCGTGCAATGGTTTTCTTTGGGCACGGCATTGATGATTATCTATATCTGGGTGAATGCTAAGCGCACGTCCGTGAATCCCGAATCTGAAGATGCAGCGGATGATGGGCGGGACGCCGGACGACATAAATGAATGATCCTATAAACCGCAGTTGCCACGGAATCACACGGAAAAACCCGGACCAGATCATAAGCTTCACGCCGGCACCACCATCATCTGCAAGGTGGTGATTAATTGCTCCGGGAAGGCACTGTGTTTCAGTGTCTTCCGTGTGTTTCCGTGGCTGAAATGATTTTTTTATGATGATGGATGCTGTTATGACCAAATCCTCGACGATACTGCGATCACGCTTGACCTTGCTGTTGATCGTTGCCTTTTTCGCGCTGCCGGCAGCCCTGGCGTGGATATTGAATTTCAGTGGAGGTTACACGCCGCAGGCAACCGCCAACTATGGCGCTTTGATTAAGCCGGTTCAGCCGGTGCTGGCGGATGGCTATGTCGACACACAGGGCGCGCCTTTGGCGGCGGATTTTTTTCTGGGCGAGTGGGTATTGGTGTATCACCTGACCGGCCCGTGCGAAGACGCTTGTCTGCAGTCTCTATATAGAATGCGGCAGGTTCGCCTGGCACAGGGTAAGAACATCGAGCGGGTAAAACGTCTGTTGGTGGTGGATGACGTCGCAGCGGCGGATTGGCTTGCTCAAGTCCAGGAGCATTACCCGGGGTTGGTGGTGGTGCGGCCAGCGCAGGCCAAGGTTGCAGTACAATTCCCGGCCGGAGATCATCTGTATCTGGTCGATCCGCTGGGTAATCTAATGATGGATTATGCGCCGGAGGTGGAGCCGCGCGGTTTGATCAAGGATCTGGAGCGGTTGCTGCGGATCTCCTATATCGGTTGATCCTATAAACCGCATTTGCCACGGAATCACATGGAAGACACTGAAACGCAGTTCATTCCTGGAGCGACTATTCACTACCCTTGCGGGTGATGACGGTGCCGGCGTGAAGCTTATGATCTGGTCAGTGTGTTTCCGTGGCTGAAATGATTTTTTTAGGTTGATTGCATTAATCTGAGGTTTTTGAAGAATAACCGCGAGGCCGGCATGCCTGTATAAGCGCCGGGCAGCAGTACAATCAGGGCAGGACATAGTGATGGAGAACGCCGACGTGGCGATAGCGGTGCAGCAGCAAGGCTTGGCTTGGCGTGACTATGTTGGTCTGTGCAAGCTCAAAGTGGTGGCGTTGATCGTCTTCACGGCGGTGGTCGGAATGTTCCTGGCGACGCCGGGTATGGTGCCGCTCAATGCGCTGGTGTTCGGCACCTTGGGTATCGGCATGGCGGCGGCTTCGGCGGCGGCCATCAATCATCTGGTCGATCAGCATGTGGATGCACGCATGGCGCGTACCCGCAATCGTCCCTTGCCGACCGGACATATGAATTCCCGTAGCTGTTTGTGGTTCGCCCTGTCGCTGGGTGGGTTGGCGATGCTGATCCTGGTGCTGTTCGTGAATACGCTGACAGCCGTGCTGACGTTCTTGTCGTTGATTGGCTATGCGGTGGTCTACACCATGTATCTGAAGCATGCGACGCCACAGAATATCGTCATCGGTGGGGCGGCCGGTGCCGCGCCGCCAGTGCTAGGCTGGACGGCAGTGACCGGGCAGGTTGATCCACATGCATTGCTGCTGTTCCTGATTATTTTCATTTGGACGCCACCGCATTTCTGGGCGTTGGCCATCCATCGTCGCAGTGAATATGCCGCAGTGGCAATTCCCATGTTGCCAGTGACGCATGGCGTGGCGTTCACGCGGCTGCAGGTTCTGCTCTACACCGTGCTGCTGCTGGCGGTGAGTGTGTTGCCCTATGCCACACATATGAGTGGTGTCCTCTATCTGGTCGGTGCGCTGGGCTTGGGTCTTGGGTTCCTGCGCCATGCCCTGCGCCTGATGCGTAGCGACCTGGCCGCCATGCCCACCTTCGGCTACTCCATTATCTATTTGATGGGGATCTTCGCCTTTCTGCTGGTTGACCACTACATCCCAGCAATCAGTGAGTTACTGAAATAGTGGCGTAAATGGAATGCCCCGCCGGCGCCGCGCATCTCATCGTCTACACTTCTAATCTTGTGATTCTTAAGGCGCTAACGGCTTATGGGCGGGCCACTCTGCAGGCCATCTGAGCTCTCCTGGCCCTCCGAGGTTTGCCAGTAGTATGTCGCTATATTAGAATGTCCTGATATTTTCCTCGGCGTAAGGGTCCCCATGCGCCGGATATCCAAGCAAGCTGTATGTAATTAGAAAGAGGCTATTTATGGCACAGGGTGCAGTATTGGGTAATCAACAGTACAACTATGCCGTCATTCGCAAGTTTTCTGTAATGGCGTTGGTTTGGGGTCTGCTGGGCATGACGGCTGGGCTGTATGCTGCCTTGGAACTGGCCTATCCCTTGTTGAACATGGGGATCGCGGAGATCACCTTTGGTCGACTGCGCCCGGTACATACCACGCTAGTGATTTTCGGTTTCGGCGGTAGCGCGTTATTCGCGACCTCCTATTACGTCGTGCAGCGTACTTGTCAGACGCGTCTGTACAGCGATCTGCTGGCGAATATTACCTTCTGGGGTTGGCAGGCTGTTATCGCGATGGGCGCCGTTAGCTACATGCTTGGCTACACCCAGTCCAAAGAATACGCCGAATTTGAGTGGCCGATTGATCTGTTGATTGCAGTCGTTTGGGTGATCTATTTCTGGGTTTACGTGCAGACGCTCAAACGCCGTTCCCAGCCGCATATTTATGTCGCGAACTGGTTCTATGTGGCCTTTATCCTGGCCACCGCTATTTTGCACATCTTCAATAACATCGCAGTGCCGATCGGCCTGTTCTCCATGAAGTCTTACTCGATGTACTCGGGCGTGCAGGATGCTATGACCCAGTGGTGGTATGGGCATAACGCCGTCGGATTTTTCCTGACCGCAGCGTTCCTCGGCATGATGTACTACTTCGTACCCAAGCAGGCCGGTCGTCCCGTGTATTCCTATCGGCTGTCCATCATCCACTTCTGGGCCTTGTCGTTCCTCTATATGTGGGTGGGCGCGCATCACCTGCACTGGACCGCGCTGCCGGATTGGACTTCCACACTGGCCGCGACCTTCTCCATCATGCTGTTGCTGCCGTCCTGGGGTGGCATGATCAACGGCATCATGACCCTGTCGGGCGCCTGGAACAAACTGCGCACCGATCCGATCATGTTGTTCCTGATCACCGCGTTGTCGTTCTACGGCATGTCGACCTTCGAAGGTCCGCTGATGTCCCTGAAAAGCGTGAATGCGCTGTCGCATTACACTGACTGGACCATCGGCCACGTGCATTCCGGTGCCTTGGGTTGGGTGGCGATGGTGTCGTTCGGTTCGTTTTATCACATGATTCCGCGTCTGTATGACACCAAGCTCTATAGCCAGCGTCTGGTCTATGTGCATTTCTATCTGGCCACTATCGGTATCGTGCTGTACATCACCGCGATGTGGGTAGCCGGTATCGGTCAGGGTTTGTTGCTGCGCGCTTTCGATGAATTCGGCTCCTTGGCTTACACCTTCATAGAAACGGTCACCTTCCTGCACAAACCTTATGTCGTGCGCGCATTGGGCGGTGCCTTCTTCCTGTCCGGTGTATTGGTGATGGCCTATAACATCATCATGACCATCCGCCAGGCGAGTAAGGAAGAAGCGGCGATAGAGGCCAAGTTGGCGGCCAAGCTGGCGCGTGCCTAAAGAATCCGGGGAATTGAACAGTGAAATTCAAACACGAAAGTATTGAAATCAACGCCGGTCTGCTGATCGCGCTGACGTTGGTGGTGATCTCCATTGGTGGCCTGGTTGAGATCGTGCCCTTGTATTACATCAAAGACACGATTGAACAGGTGGATGGCGTACGCCCCTATACGCCTCTGGAATTGCGTGGCCGCGATATCTATCAGCGTGAAGGCTGTTATCTATGTCATTCGCAGATGATTCGCCCATTCCGGGATGAGTCGTTGCGCTATGGCCATTATTCGCTGGCGGCAGAAAGTCAGTACGACCATCCCTTCCAGTGGGGCTCGAAGCGAACCGGTCCGGATCTGGCGCGCGTCGGCAACAAGTATTCGAATGAATGGCATGTTGCACATCTGCATGATCCGCGCTCGGTCGTGCCGGAATCGATCATGCCAGGTTACCCTTGGCTGCTGGAGCCGTTGGACTATGCCGATGTGGCAGACCGCATGCGTGCATTGAAGTTTGCAGGAGTGCCATATTCCGAAACCCAGCAGGAATATGACGCCAATGTGACCAAGTTCGGTCAGGACAGTGCAGACAAGCTGAATATTCTGCGTGCCGAGGACAATCTTATGCAGCAGGCTCAAGCCGGCAACTATGATGGTGACCGCAGTCATCTGACCGAGATGGACGCACTGGTCGCCTATTTGCAGGTGCTGGGCACCATGGTCGATTTCAGCAAATACGACGAAGGTTATTTCGCCGAGTTCCGCTGATCGCTGGTTTGGTTGCAGAGTGAATCAATATGACTGAAATGCTGCAGTGGTTGGGTCGAATGGAGAACAGCAAGATAGTTGCGCTGCTGATCTTCTTTGTGACCTTCTGCGGCATTTTGATTTATTTATTCACGGGCAAACAACGCAAAGAGCGGCTGGAGTCGTATAAATATATCCCTTTCGCCGACGAGAAAGATGCCGCGTCGGATGAGACACGCAAGGTAGATAAGTAATGAGCGAAGCAAAAACCAAACAGCAAGGTGCCGTACAGACCACGGGTCACGCCTGGGATGGCGATATCCAGGAATTCAACAACCCGTTACCGCGATGGTGGTTGTGGTCGTTCTATGCCACGGTGGTGTTCGCGGTGCTGTACTGGGTCATTTATCCTGCCTGGCCAGTTGGTAAGGGTTACACCACGGGGCTGTTCAACAACATTACCTATACCGTGAATGGCGAAGCGCGTAGTCGGCACTGGAATACCCGCTCCCTGCTCATTAAAGACATGCAGGAAGGTAAAGAGGCGCTACGTACCCAGGAATATATGCAGAAAGTCGAGGCGGCCGATTACCAGCAGATTCTGGCTGATCCTGACATGATGACCTTCGTGAGGTCCGTAACCAAGGGTCTGTTCGGTGACAACTGCGCGGCCTGCCACGGTGCGGGTGGCGCTGGCGTGATCGGATTGTTCCCGAATCTGGCCGATGATGACTGGTTGTGGGGTGGTAGTGTTGAAGAAATCCAGAACACGATTACGCAGGGTCATAATGGTTATATGCCGGCCTTCGCGCGTACCTTCAATGACGAACAACTCGATGACGTCAGCAATTTTGTCCTCAGTCTATCTGGCCATGATGTACCTGCCGACAAGATGATGCGTGGTAAGCAATTGTTCATAGGCGATGCTGGCGGCTGTTACTACTGCCACACCGCCAACGGTACCGGCATGAAATCGCAGGGAGCCGCGAATTTGACTGATAACATCTGGACCATCGCCGACGTGCCGGGTCAGGCCGAGTTGACTGGCAAGGTCGACGTGGTCAAAGGGGTTATTCGCAACGGTGTCAATCGCGTCATGCCGGCTTGGCAGAATCGTCTGGATGAAAATCAGATCAAACTCCTCACCGTGTATGTACACGAGCTTGGCGGAGGTCAGTGAATGAGTGTCGAGTGATTTCTTGCGGATCCCGGGTGAAGATGCTCTCTAAGGGTAAACATTCACCGAGGATCTGGCGCTCGGCGCTCGATACACTATACTGAGGCATGGCTGGCGGTACTTCACAAAATCTCTATCACGCACGTATCCCGATCTATCCGCGATCGGTCAAGGGGCGCTTTCGTACGCTCAAATGGGGCATTCTCACCCTCGCGTACGGTGTCTACTTCCTATTGCCCTGGTTGCGCTGGGAGCGCGCGCTGGGAATTCCACAGGCCGTTGTCTTCGATATTGATAGTCGGCGTTTCTATCTGTTCGATCTGGTTGTGCATGCGCAGGATATATTCTGGCTGGCCGGTTTGCTGGTCATTGCGGCGTTATTATTATTCTTCGTGACCGGGATTGCCGGGCGCGTCTTCTGCGGCTATTTCTGTTTCCAAACCCTTTGGACCGATGTCTATATCCTGATCGAACGCCTGGTGCAGGGCGAGCGTCCGGCGCGTATCCGTTTGGATAAGCAGGCCTGGAATGTTGATAAGGTCGCCAAGAAACTGCTTACGCACTTGCTGTGGTTGTTGGTGGGGTTCTGGACCGGCTTTACTTTCACGTTGTATTGGGAAAATGCGCCAGTGCTGTTCATGCAGTTCTTCACGGGTACGGCACCTTTCCCTGCCTATGCGACCACCTTGTTTCTGATGCTTACCACTTATGTAATGGCCGGGCTGGCGCGTGAACAAGTCTGTACCTATATGTGTCCCTATGCGCGTTTTCAGGGGGCGATGTTTGACCGCGACACATTGATCGTGGCTTATGACGACAAGCGTGGTGAGGGCGTGGCTGGGCGGCACAAGATCGCACGCGGGTTCAAGTCGCGTGACGATCGGCGGATTGAGGGTGCCGGCGACTGTATTGATTGTGGATATTGCGTGCAGGTCTGTCCGACCGGTATCGATATTCGCAATGGCATGCAGTATCAATGCATCTCTTGCGCGTTGTGCATTGATGCCTGCGATAACATCATGGACTCGTTGGGCTGGGAGCGTGGCCTGATTAAATATACCTCCGAAGTAGCACAGCAGGGTGAGAAAACGCGCTTCTTCAAGGCCAAGAATATTGGTTATGGTCTGGCCGTGGCAGGCAGCATAGTCGCGCTGATTATGAGTATCGTCGGGCAGGTGCCGCTGGAATTCAGCGTCTCGCAGATTCGCCAGCCGCTGTTTGTACAGATGTCTGATGGCCGTGTGCAGAATACCTACGAAATCAAAATCAACAATAAGACTGAACGGGTCATACCGTTCGAAGTTGAGGTAGTTGGTTTGACCGACGCAGAACTGGATTTCGGCCAGCTCGCGCGCCTGCATCTGCAGCCCGAGCAGAGTCTGCGCCTGTTGGCGCGAGTGCGGCTCTCGCCGGACCCGCAGTTGAAGGGGCCGCAGGCGTTCCAGTTCGTAGTGCGTCCTCAGGTGGATAGTGGTCTGCCGGAATTGCAGCAGTCAGCATTCTTTTATTTTTCAGGAGCGCGCTGAGCGTGCTGGTTCTACTGACTATTCCCTTGGGCGTTACGCTGCAGGTCCTGGTATTCCTGTTGCTGCGACGTGTATTGCACATGCAGGCCAAGGCTGCCGCGTTGATCGTTGCGTTGACATCGGTGGCATTGTACGTGCCTTACGCCATTTTCGATTGGCCCGGTGCCGATGTCCTCGCGCTGCATTTGGCGATTTATCTGGTCGTTGCTTACGCGTTGGGGTTGATTACCGGTTATCGTGATGCGAGTGCGGCGGGTACGGCTAAATTCCATTGGGCGCCGACGCTGATCATTGCCTTCTTTGTGGTGCTGGTGTTGTTCGATGCTGTGCTGGTGGTGGTCGCCACGCGCGGATTACCGGAGTCGGTCGCGCGCGTGCTGTTGCCGCAGGCAGTTAGTCGGCGTGACATCAGTTCGGCCTTTCCCGGTGTGGTGGACAAGGATTTTCAGAAGAAAGAGGCGTTGTATAACGCCTATCTGCAACAGGCGCAGCAGCAGCACGCGCGCGGTTGGTTAGTACACAAAGGTTGGCTTGGGCCGGTTCGGGTTGGGAAGGCTGCGCAATTTCAGGTAATCGTAAATGATCGTGTGGGTGCCAGTGTGCAAGGTGCCATGGTACGCGGCAGTTTCCTGCGTCCTGCCGATACACGTTTGGATTTGAGTTTCGAGCTTGCCGAGGTGAGTCCGGGTGTGTACCAGGGAGAGCTGGTGATGACGGCGCCCGGCGACTGGGATTTGGTTTTGGAGATTAGCAAAGGCGATGAATTGCATGAAGTGCGCGCCAAGACGTCTGTGGCCGACTAACGAGCCTCTCTCACATACAATGTTGCCATGAGCGTTTCCACTGAACAGCATTCCACTGATCCTGCCAGCCTGGCGCAGACCTGTTTTCATTGTGGTCTACCCGTGCCGAAGGGTAGTCATTATCAAGTAACGATCGATAATGCCGTGCAGCCAATGTGTTGTCCTGGCTGTGAGGCGGTGGCAGAAAGCATCGTTAAGGCAGGTCTGGCCGATTTCTACCGTTACCGCACGGAAACCTCACGTACTGCGCAAGCCCTTGTGCCCGAGGCATTGCGTCAGTTAGAGCTTTACGACCGACCGGAAATTCAGCAGGCCTTTGTCAGCGTCGATCCACAGCATCTGCGCGAGGCATCGCTCATTCTTGAGGGCATCGTCTGTGCCGCCTGCGTGTGGCTCAACGAGCGTCATGTGGGACGTCTTCCGGGCGTCGTCGAATTCCAGGTGAACTACGCCACGCATCGCGCGCGGGTGAAATGGGACGACAGTAAAACCCACCTGAGTGAAATATTGCGCGCCATTGGTGATATTGGTTATATCGCACATCCTTTCGATCCCGGTCGTCAGGAGGCGGTTTTCAAACAGGAGCGCCGTCAGGCGCTACGGCGTGTGGCCGTCGCCGGTCTGGGCATGATGCAGGTGATGATGATCGCGGTCGCGCTGTATGCCGGCGATTATTCGGGCATGGATGCTGGAATGGAGCACTTCCTGCGCTGGGTGAGCCTGGTTATTGCGCTGCCGGTTGTGGTGTATTCCGCGCGGCCTTTCTTTCAAGCGGCCTGGCGCGATCTGCGCTATCGCCAGCTCGGCATGGATGTGCCCGTAGCCTTGGCGATCGGCGCTGCCTTCATCGCCAGTGTCTGGCATACCGTCATGAACGCGGGCGAAATCTATTTTGACTCCGTGACCATGTTTACCTTCTTTCTGCTTACCGGGCGCTATCTGGAAATGATTGCCCGGCATCGTGCTGGGCAAGCGGCCGAAGAATTGGTGCGACTGTTGCCCGCCACGGCGACACTTATTACAGCTGACGGTGACGAGTTGGTCGCCGTGGCGGAATTACAGCCGGGCGATCGGGTGCGCATCAAGCCGGGTGAAACGGTGCCGGCGGATGGACGTGTCGTCAGTGGCATCAGTTCCGTGGATGAGGCACTGCTGACCGGTGAAAGTCTGCCGTTGCCGCGCCGGGTTGGCGATTTATTGATTGGTGGTACGGTGAATATCGAAAGCCCATTGATCATGGCCGTTGAGAAGGTCGGCGCCGAGACGGTGTTGTCTGCCATTGTGCGGTTGCTGGATCGCGCACAGTCGGAGAAGCCGCGCCTCGCGCGGCTTGCTGACAGGATTGCGGGTTGGTTCGTTGCGGTTCTGCTAGTGCTGGCATCCGGCGTTGCCTGGTATTGGTGGCAGGCTGATCCGGAACGTGCCTTTGCGATCACTTTGTCGGTGTTGGTTGTCACCTGTCCTTGCGCCCTGTCGTTGGCGACGCCGGTGGCATTGACCGCAGCGACGGGTGCCTTGACGCGACTCGGCGTGCTCACGACACGCAGTCATGCATTGGAAACGTTGGCGCGCGTGACACATCTGGTGTTTGACAAGACCGGCACGCTCACCGAGGGTCGGCTTGAGTTAACGCAAGTGGTGCGCTTGGGTGCATTGACACGTGATCGTTGTCAGGCGCTGGCCGCAGCGCTCGAACAAGGTTCGGAGCATCCGCTGGCACGTGCATTGGTGACCACGCCGGGTGTTGGACGTCTGGCCGTGAGTGAGCAGCGTGCGGTGCCCGGCGAGGGGGTCGAGGGTGAAGTGCAAGGCGCGCTTTACCGTATTGGCACGCGCGAATTTGTGTTGGGGTTGGGTGGTCGCGGCATGGAGCTACCGGAATCTTTGCAGGAGACGGTCGGTACTGTTGTCTATCTCGCCGACACGCGTGGGCTGTTAGCGGGTTTTGTCTTCGAAGATCAGATTCGCACGGGCGCCGCAGAAGCGGTGGTTGAATTACAGCGGCTGGGTATCGCCGTGCAGCTTTTGAGTGGTGACGGTGAGCGACCAGTGCGGCATGCGGCTGACCTGTTAGGAATCACCACTGCTGAGGCACGGTTGCGGCCGGCTGACAAACTGGCGCGCCTGCAGGCGCTGCAATCCACGGGCGCGGTCGTCGCGATGGTAGGCGATGGCGTGAATGATGCGCCGGTATTGGCGGCAGCTCAGGTATCGTTGGCGATGGGCAGCGGCACGCAGTTGGCGGCTGCGGCCGCGGATATGGTGCTGCTCTCCGAGCGGTTGCCGCATCTGGCGCAAGCAGTAGTGATGGCGCGCAAAACGCGGAGCATCATTCGGCAGAACTTTGCCTGGGCCATACTCTACAATCTATTGACCGTACCTTTGGCGGCCACAGGTTGGCTCGCGCCCTGGATGGCGGCGATCGGCATGTCGGCGAGTTCGCTAGTGGTGGTGGTAAATGCCCTGCGATTGCGCGAGGCGCGCCCGGATAGCGTTAACCCTAAAAAAATCATTTCAGCCACGGAAACACACGGAATACACTGAAATACAGTACATTCCTGGAGCGACTATTCACCACCTTGCGGGTGATGGTGGTACCGGCGTGAAGCTTATGATCTTGTCCGTGTTTATCCGTGTGATTCCGTGGCAAATGCGGTTTATAAGTTAACAGGCCCTAATGCATGGATATTCTGTATTTACTGATTCCACTCGCCGTGATCATCATGATCGTGGCCGGTGCAGCCTTTATGTGGGCAGTCAAGAGCGGTCAATACGAAGACCTGGAAGGGCCGGCGCATCGAATCCTGATGGACGATGATGACCCGCGGATTCCCGGCAAGGGCACCAAACCGGGCACGGATGGGTTGAAGGATGACCCATCTTAATATAAGATTTCGCTAATATTTCAGTCTTACTGCAGGGCGCGGGACGCTATGTTCACCTTTGAAAACTTTTCGCTCGTCATCATTATCACTCTGATCGTTATGGCCTGGTTGAGTTTCTTCTCGGTTATCCTGGCCTAAGCAGACGCGGACACTCAAACGCAAACGGCCTCCCAGTGGGAGGCCGTTTGCGTTTGAGCTTTGGCAATCAGCTCAGGCGACGAGTGCCGCCTTGAGTTTCTTCATGGCGTTATTTTCAAGTTGCCGAATGCGCTCGGCCGACACCTGGTAGCGGTCTGCAAGGATCTGTAGCGTGGCCTTGTCGTCAGTCAGCCAGCGCGCAGCAACGATATCCCGGCTGCGTTCATCCAAATCGCCTAAGGCACCCTGCAAGGCTTCGACGTTGTGTGTTTTCCAGTCGGCAGCCTCCAGAATCTGTGCGGGGTCCATGCGCGCATCTTGCAGATAGGCGGCTGGAGAGAAGGTGCGCTCGTCATCGT
Source organism: Thiohalobacterales bacterium (assembly GCA_041739295.1). Taxonomy (GTDB): domain Bacteria; phylum Pseudomonadota; class Gammaproteobacteria; order Thiohalobacterales; family Thiohalobacteraceae; genus JAHJQQ01. Next base: position 24,641 of record JBGSOE010000229.1, read on the forward strand.
CATCATCGGATGACAGATCGAAGGCTACATCCTGCCCGCTCAGGCGGGATTCCATTTCCAGTACCGTTTCCGGTTTGACGCCCAGATCCTTGGCGACGGCGGCAACCTCGGCGCTGTTCAACCAGCCCAGACGTTTCTTGGCGCTGCGCAGATTGAAGAACAGTTTGCGCTGGGCCTTGGTGGTCGCGACTTTGACTATGCGCCAGTTACGCAAAATGAATTCATGGATCTCGGCCCGCACCCAATGCACGGCGAAAGATACCAGGCGCACGCCGACGCTGGGATCGAAGCGCTTAACCGCCTTCATCAGGCCGATGTTGCCTTCCTGGATGAGGTCGCTGAGTGGCAGGCCATAGCCGCTGTAACCGCGGGCAACATGCACCACAAAGCGCAGATGAGAGAGGACCAAACGACGCGCAGCATCAAGGTCGTTGTCGCGCTGCAGGCGTACCGCAAGCTCCTGTTCTTCCTCTGCACTCAGTACGGCGATGCTGTTCGCGGCCTGGATATAGCCGTTCAGATCGCCACTGGTCAGGGCAAAAGTAGGGTCTGGATAGGTGCGAACCAACGCGCTGTTCATTACTGATGTTCCTCCAATAACCGGGCCGCTCTAGCAGGATAAATACTAGCACTCGTTCCCTTCGAGTGCCAATCGGCGGGTAAGTTCCTTGGTCTTATGAGGTTTAGGCACAGACCTGATTGCGTCCGCGGGCCTTGGCGGCGTACAGGGCGCGGTCTGCCAGGGTGAGAAGCTGGGTGAGGGTTGGGGACGTCAACGAGGCGGTCGAGGCCAGACCGATACTGATGGTTATGGGATAGCCGGCCGGGCGCAGGGATTCCACCTGGGCGCGCAACGACTCACCACGTTTTTGTGCCTCGGCGAGGCTACAACGTGGGATCAGCACAGCAAATTCTTCACCCCCAAATCGGACCACCAGAGTGTCATCGCGCAGATTGCCAATAAGTAGCGAGCCGAGTTCTTCGAGGATTCTATCACCGGTTATATGGCCGTAATTATCATTGACCTTCTTGAAAAGATCGATATCTATCAGCATTGCCGATACTGGTTGTTTGCGCCGATCGGCGATAAATTGCTCGCCGTGGTCCAACAAATAGCGTTTGTTTCGGACGCCGGTGAGGCTGTCGGTCGTCGCCAGCTGGCGCATCTCTTCCGTTTGGGTTTTGAGGGCGCTGAACTGTTGCTTGATCAGCAACAGCGAACGGATGCGCGCCAGCAGCACCTCTTCAATAATGGGCTTGCTGACGAAATCGTTGGCGCCGGCATGGAACACCTCGGCCTGACGGTCATCGCCGGGTTCGGTCGCGGTTATGACCAGAACCGGCATTTCCTGTTGCGACAATCGGAGTTTGGCACGTATGGCATGCAGCAGATCGCCGCCGGTGAGACGACCCTTGAGGTAAAAATCAGTGACGACGATATCGACGTCGGCGCCACGATCATGGCCTAGAGGGTTTTCCAGCAGGATATCCAGGGCGTCTTCGGCATTCGTGGTGTGTTGCACCTGCAGACCGTGTCGTTCCATCAGGCGAATAGTTTGCGCGGCGACCGTGGGACTGTCCTCAACGTAAAGGATGCGTCCGACCAGGCCGCAGTTGCGGCGCGTGAAGTCCTTGAGGAATTCCGCAAAGGCCTGGTAACCGAGCGACTTGTCGAAATAGTCGGTGACACCCGCAGCAAAACCCTCACGCAGCAACCGTTCATCGGCGTCGCCAGACACGACTATGACAGGTGTGTATTGATGAATGCGGTCGTTGCGGACTTGGCGGCTCAGATCCAGGCCGTCCATGTCCGGTAACATCAATGCCGTGGTAATGAGCTCAAAATGCCCAGCCCGCATGCAGGCGATCGCTTCCTGACCGGTGCCACAGAGGGTGATTTGTGCGTGCGGCATTTCTTCGGCAAGGACGCGGGTCACAATGGTCCGCGCGACTTCCGAGCCGTCGACCACGAGGATATGGGTTAAGCGAGGATTCATGGACAGATTTAACCGTGGTGCCTGGGTTCCATCCCTGGCGATAACACGGTTAGCGGCCCTTGGCGCGATTGTTTTAGGCAGCAGGAATCTTGAAAAGGGAGGATTTAAGTGGGTTCAATGTCATCGAGATGGCGGCCCACGGCCAGCCAGGAACCCGCCAGTCCCAAGCTGATGCCTGCGAGTAGAAGCAGTCCTATCCCTTGCCAAGACGGACCCATCAACAGGAAGCTGCTGTCGTAGAGCACGGCAAGCTGTCGGGCGGGTGCATCGATTAACCAGAAGCCCAGACTTACCAGTATCCACGCCAGTAGAGCGCCCAATAAGCCATACCACAAACCGATATAGAGGAATGGACGGCGAATGAAGGCATCGGTGCCGCCGATTAATTTGCTGACTTCAATCTCATCGCGGCGATTTTGAATATCGAGGCGGATGGTGTTGCCGACAATCAATAACACGGCCAGAGCCAGCAAGGCGCCGACGACCAGAATGCCGCGCCGGCCGATCTCCATCAACGTACCGAAACGGCGTACCCATTGCAGATCAATTTGCGCCAGTTCGACTTCGGGCAGACGCCCAAGATCATCCACGAGTGCTTCGGTGTCATCCGGCATGCCTGGTTTAACCACCAGTACACCCGGTAACGGGTTTTCTTCGAGCGCATTCAACGCCTCGCCGAACCCAGACAGCTCACGAAACTCGGCCAATGCCTGGTCGCGATGGATGATGTGGACTGCCGCGATGCGTGGCCAGCTTTTCAGTTCGTTCGCCAGACGATCAGTCTGCGCATCGCTGGTAGCTTGGCGCATGAATAATGAAATACTGCTGCTGCCATCCCAAGTGGTGTTGAGGCGCTGTAGATTGTCGAGCATAACCAGCAGTCCGCTCGGCAGCGCCAGTGCGATGGCAATGACTGCCGTGGTCAGGATGCTCGAGAACGGATTGCGGTACAGGCGCCCCAGGCTAGAGACAAATACCTGAGCATGCAGGCGCCCATAGCTGCGCAGCCATTGATTAATGGCGAGATGCTGCCGACGCGTCGCGCCCGGCCCTTGTGCTGGCTGAGGCGTGCGCTGAGTGCGCTGCGGGCGTTTCATGTTTCGGGTATCCCGCCGGTCTCGATTAATCGGCCCTGTTTCAATCGCAGAATCGGATGCTGTAATTGCGAAATAAGATCCAGGTCGTGGCTGGCGATCAGCACTGTGACACCCACCTGATTGAACTGCGCGAACAGCTTCATGATTTCCCGTGACAGCTCGGGATCGAGATTGCCCGTGGGCTCGTCGGCCAGCAGTAGCGTGGGTTTGTTCACCACGGCGCGTGCGATACCAACGCGCTGCTGTTCGCCACCCGATAGCGTAATCGGATAGGCGCGTTCTTTGCCTAGTAGGCCGACTTTGTCCAGCGCGGCGCGCACGCGTCGGCCGATTTCCGCAGTACCGTAGCCGGAAATCACTAAGGGCAGCGCGACATTATCGAACACCGTGCGGTCGAACAGCAACTTGTGGCTCTGGAAGGTGATGCCGATCTTGCGGCGCAGATACGGTATACCGCGTCGGCCCACGCGCGCCAGGTTGACGCCATCGATGTGGATCTGGCCCTGATTGGCGCGCTCAATCAAGGCAATCAATTTTAACAGCGTGCTCTTGCCGGCACCGGAATGGCCGGTGAGAAACGCCATTTGCCCGCGTGGCAGGTGGAAATTGAGACCACTCAGGGCTTCATAGCCCCCCGGGTAGCGTTTGCTGACGTTGTCAAAACGGATCATGTTTTATACAAGTAGAATTGAAATCGAGTGGGCGCGTTTGATTGCGCAAGGGCATGCGGCCTGATTATTTTTCAAATAGTGCGCCGACGAACTGCTCGGCGTCGAATTCACGCAAATCTTCAATGCTTTCGCCAACGCCGATGAAGCGGATTGGTATGCCCAGCCGTTTGGCGATCGCGAAAATAATGCCGCCTTTGGCCGTGCCGTCTAGCTTGGTCAGGCAGATGCCTGTCAGGCCGACTGCCGCATTGAATTGTTCAGCCTGATTGATGGCATTCTGACCAGTGCCGGCATCAACCACCAGCAATACTTCGTGCGGCGCCGTGATATCCAGCTTGGTCAGCACGCGTTTAATCTTCTTGAGTTCTTCCATCAGATTCGACTGGGTATGCAATCGTCCCGCGGTATCGGCGATCAATACATCAATACCACGGGCCTGCGCCGACTGTAGCGCATCGAAGATCACTGATGCCGAATCGGCACCCTGATGCTGCGCGACCACCGGAATGCCATTGCGTTCGCCCCATACTTCGAGTTGTTCGACTGCAGCGGCGCGAAACGTATCGCCAGCAGCCAACATGACCGATTTGCCATCGTTCTGCAGGCGTCGCGCAAGTTTGCCAATGGTGGTGGTCTTGCCGGCGCCGTTGACGCCAACCATCAGGATCACGAACGGGCGTTTGGTTTCATCCATCTGCAACGGCTTACTGCAAGGACGCAGAATGGCCGTCATGTCTTCGCGCAGCGCGCCCATTAATGCCTCGGCATCGGCCAGCTGCTTACGCGCGACACGCTTGGTCAGATCCCCGATAATGCCCTGGGTGGCGTCCACGCCGACATCGGCGACCAGCAGTTGCGTCTCAATGTCCTCTAGTAATGCGGCATCAATCTGTTTGTGGCCCAACACCAGATTGGCGATGCCATCAGTGAGACTGCTGCGCGTCTTGGTGAGACCTGCCTTGAGGCGCGCGAACAGGCCTGGCGTGGCCGTCGCCGCGACAGCTGCATCTGTCTCGGCGTTGGGCTGGGTGCCGTCGTCGTTACTGGATTTATTTTTTTTACCGAAACCAAACATCGTATTTAGGGTCATTAGGAGAATTCGCGGGACCGGCATATCCTACCACCCGGCTCCGCCCAAGGTAACAAATGGCAACACAGGATATCTAAAAGAATGAAGTTAACTATCTCAAAAAGGCTTGCATGGCTCCTGGCCAGCTGCCTATTCAGCAGTATGGCGGTCGCAGCATCGTCGCAAGTACACGAATATCGGCTTGAAAATGGTATGAAGCTGGTCGTCAAAGAAGACCATCGCGCGCCGGTTGTGGTCTCCCAGGTCTGGTACAAGGTTGGGTCCAGTTACGAAACCGAGGGTTACACCGGTCTCTCACATGTGCTTGAACACATGATGTTCAAAGGCACCAAACAACGCGGCCCTGGCGAGTTCTCGCGCATCATCGCCGAGAATGGCGGCAGTGAAAACGCCTTTACCAGCCGTGATTACACGGCCTATTTCCAGCGCCTCGAAAAGAGTCGACTGCCGGTAGCCTTCGAACTCGAAGCCGACCGCATGCGCAATCTGCGCCTGGATGCGGACGAATTCGCAAAAGAGGTCAGGGTGGTTATGGAGGAGCGGCGACTGCGTACCGAAGACAGTGCCACGGCGCTGACTTTCGAACAATTCAATGCGGTGGCCTTTTTGAACAGCCCCTATCGCAGCCCGATCATTGGCTGGATGGATGATCTGGAAGGTCTGCATGTCGAGGATCTGCAGAAGTGGTATCAGCAGTGGTATGCACCGAACAACGCCGTGCTGGTCGTCGCGGGTGATGTTGATCCCGCGGAGGTGCTGAAACTGGCGCAGCGTCGTTTCGGCGTGTTGACCGCCAGTGAGATCCAGCCGACCAAGCCGCGGCGCGAAATCGAACAGCGCGGGACGCGCAGGTTAGTGGTCAAGGCGCCGGCCGAGGTGCCTTATCTGATTATGGGTTACAAGGTGCCGGTGCTGCTGACCGCAAAAGAAGACTGGGAGCCGTATGCGCTGGAAGTGCTGGCCGGCATTCTCGATGGTGGCGACAGTGCACGTTTCTCGCGCGATCTGGTGCGTGGCAAGCAGATTGCCGTCAGCGCCGGCGCGGGTTATGACCTCAACGATCGCCAGCAAAGCCTGCTGTTGCTGGATGGGTCGCCGGCCAATGGGCACGATATGGCGGCGCTGGAAGTCGCGCTACGTGCCGAGATCGCCAAGTTGCAGAACACACCCATTACGACCGAAGAACTGGAGCGCGTCAAGGCGCAGGTGTTGGCGGATCATGTCTATCAGGAGGATTCCGTGTTCTATCAGGCCATGCAGATCGGCACCCTGGAGGCGGTAGGATTGGGTTGGCAAAAAATGGATGAGTATTTGCCGCGCATCCAGGCGGTGACCGCCGAGCAGGTGCAGGCCGTGGCGCGTAAATATCTCATTGATGATCACCTGACAGTCGCTGTGCTCGATCCGCAGCCGATGGATGATGGAACACGCGCCGCTGCGCGCGCGGCGGCGAAGGGAGCTGGTCATGGTCATTAAATTACGCAGGATAATGACGAGTGGGCTCTGGTTGTTCGCGCTGCTACTGGTTGCCCCGGTGCAGGCCATGGCGCCCATCGAGCATTGGGAAACAGCGAACGGTGCACGGGTGTTTTTCGTGCCCGCGCCGGAATTGCCGATGGTGGATATTCAAGTTGTGTTCAATGCCGGCGCGGCGCGTGATGGGAAACTACCCGGACTGGCGCAGTTTACCCATACCATGCTCGATAAGGGCGCGGGCGGGTTATCGGCGGATCAGATTGCGCAACAACTGGAAGGTGTCGGTGCAAAACTGAGCGGTGATTCATTGCGTGACATGGCGACGTTTAATCTGCGCAGCCTCAGCGATGCAAAATATCTGCAACCGGCCGTCGCCGTGTTTGCCAAGGTGTTAGCGCAGCCGGACTTCAATGCGATTGACCTGAAGCGTGAGCGTGAAAGCATGCTGATTGGTCTGCAGTACGCGTTGCAGAAGCCCGATACTGTGGCCGAGAAGGCGTTTTATGCAGGACTCTATGCTGAGCATCCCTATGCTTCACCGCCAGAGGGTACGGTTGAGAGCCTCAAGGCCATCGATCGCAAGGCGCTGCAAGCCTTCCATAAACGGTATTACGTGGCCCGCAATGCCGTGGTTGCCATTGTCGGTGCGGTAGATCGCGCACAAGCCGAACAATTGGCTGAGGCCGCGACAAAGGCGTTGCCGGCCGGTGAGCCCGCACCGGCCTTGCCCGCGGTTGCGGATCTGAAAGCGGCCAGCGAGCAACAGATCGCGCATCCCTCCAGTCAGACGCATATCCAGATTGGCGCGCCCGGTATCCGTCGCGACGACCCGGATTACTTCACCCTGTACGTGGGCAATCATGTATTAGGTGGTGGCGGTCTGGTGTCGCGTCTCAGTGATGAAATACGTGAGAAACGCGGCCTGTCCTACAGCGTCTACAGTTATTTCCTGCCGATGGCGGAAAGAGGTCCGTTCGAAGTGAGCCTGCAAACACGCGGCGATCAGGTGGCGGAGGCATTGAAGGTGACGCGTGAAACCCTGGCAACCTACGTGGCCAACGGCCCGACGGCCGCCGAACTGGATGCAGCCAAGAAAAATATTACCGGTGGTCAGGCGCTGCGGATCGACAGCAATAAAAAGATTCTCGAATATCTCGCTGTCATCGGTTTCTACAATTTGCCATTGGATTATTTGCTGACGTTTAACGACAAAATCGATGCAATCACGCTTGAGCAAGTGCGCGATGCACTCAAGCGGCGCATTCATCCGGACAATATGTTGACGGTGTTGGTTGGCGCAGAGTGATGTCGACGATTCGCGTGCGCATTGGCTGACAAAGCGCGCGAGTGAATCTGATAGTGATTTTGATGAGAATGTATACGCTTCGTCCTGAGCGACCGATCATGGAATGATTGGTCGCTGTTTTACTCACACCAATAACACATGAAATCTTGGAGAATAACGCCATGGAACGGTATGTCTCTCACGGGGGCGTGTGCGCCCTTTGTCTGTCCGCAGTTGCCTTATCATTACCTGCCTCAGCCAGTGCAGTGGTGATTTCTGAAATCCTCTACGATGCCGCTGGCAGTGATGCCGGCAATGTATTTGTTGAGTTGTATGGTGCCGCTGGTACCGATCTAAGCAGTTGGTCGTTGCAGGCTATCAACGGCGGTGATGGGTCTCTTTATAAGACCGTCAGCCTCAGCGGAGCGATTCCGCTGGATGGCGTGTTCGTGATCGCCGAGGCGTTGTCCGGCGGTGGCACGAATGTCGTCAATGCTGATTTAATCACCAGTGTCGATTTCCAAAACGGCCCGGACTCGGTGCAACTTTTCAACGGTGCGACGCTGGTTGATGCCATCGGCTACGGTGATTTCACGGGACTCTTCTTCGCAGGTGAAGGTACTGCAGTATCTGATCCGGTCGCGGGTAGTAGTCTTGCACGCACTAATCCTCTCCTGGATACCAACGATAATCTGGCAGATTTCGCGGCCCTGACGATTCCGACACCGGGAACCGTGCCGATCAGTGCAGTGCCGTTGCCAGCGGCGCTGCCACTGTTCGGGTATGGGTTGACCCTGCTTACTCTGTGGAGTCGGCGTCGCAATTCGACAGTAGATTATCAAGTCATCTAGCGCACTTGGTACTGTGTTGTAGCAGTGGTCTTGCCGCGAACAGACAATTCGCGGCCAAGGTCGCTCGTGCAGATGTGATGGATGGCGCTTGCGACAACTGAGCGCGCATGCGCGCAAGAAGTTTGACGGGCCGGCCCAAGGACGGGATTATGGACAGAGGGAATGTCCCCGGCCCACCTTTAAATTAACGCGATGCCAGCACGCACCTCACTCAATCAAGTCCGTATCGTCGGTGGCCAATGGCGTGGCCGCAAGTTGAGTTTTCCCGATCTGCCGGGGCTGCGTCCCACGCCGGACCGTGTGCGCGAGACGCTGTTCAACTGGCTGGCGCCGGTGATTTCCGGCAGTCATTGTCTGGATCTGTTCGCCGGTAGCGGAGCATTGGGCTTCGAGGCGGCTTCGCGCGGTGCCGCCGAGGTGGTGTTGGTGGAGCGCGATCCGAAAATCGCGAAATCCTTGCGCGAGCAGGCGCAGCTGTTGCGAGCGGAAACTGTCGAGATCATGCAGGCCGATGCGCTTCAATATTTGCAATGCACGCCGCGTACATTCGATATCCTGCTGCTGGACCCTCCCTTCGAAAAGGGATTGCTGGAATCCGCATTGGCCGTCTTGTCGCCTGATCAGTTGGCGTCGGTATCCTGGATTTATCTGGAGGCCGAGCGCGCGCTCGGCAGCGAACAGTTAAGCGCATTGTTGCCGGAAGGTTTCGAGCTGTACCGCAGCAAAGCGACCGGGCAAGTGGGTTATCACTTGGCGCGGCGTTTGTAAGTGCGGTTCATGGTTTCAGCACACAGAATAGACGCGAAATAAAAAATTGGCGATGCTCTGTTGGTAATTTCTGTTAGGCCCCTTGTCCGAATTCGAGTAATTGATTTCGCTGAAGGTGATTTTCGTATGGAGCTTAATCGCGCCGTTACAGCGAAGTTTTTAGGTTCCCTAACTGTGGTTAGCTGAAAAATACTATGGAACTAAATTCTTTCGTATTCGTAGATTGCTATGCCCTCAGTAATGAGATACCAAGTTCAGGCGAGTGGCAACTATGCACGGAAGCGTATGAAGCTGTTAAGGAACCCCTGATTAATTCGCTGAAGCGGCATCTGCCACGTTGTAGCCGGGCTCAAAATACTCATTTACACCGTGTAAACTCCGTTTTTTCGCCCGTCCGCGCCTTGCATCTGCTCGCTTGATCAAATTAATCAGAGGTTCCTTAACCCGGCGGACCGAAATTCTGCGGTCGTTCCGGGAGGGCCAAACAAGTGGCTGATAGTATTTCAGGGCGTCAGATCAATTGGGGCGCTCAATATTTCGGAAAGCTTTAGAACGGATTGTATGCCTGGCGCAGAGGGGTGCGAGATATATAACCTGTCATCTAGTCAAATTGGCGAGAACACAATTCGAGTGACAATTGAATCTGATTATCTAAACGGACAATTTGAATGCAACCAAATATTGATCAGCAAGCTCTAGTTGCAACGACATGGACGTCTAGCCTTGCGCTGTAGCTAACGGCGGAGAGACGCGTTTGTAATCGAGGCGTCTTGTGGCAGCTGTCGCTGAGCTTGGGTCGTTATTCGTCACAAAGGAACTGAATGAGCCCAACCATCTTCAGAGAGCGAGGCTACAGGTTTTTCTTCTTTTCCAGGGAAGAGGCTAGATCCCATGTCCATGTCTATAGTCCTGATGGAGAAGCAAAATTCTGGTTGGAGCCACAGCTAGAGCTGGCGCGAAATTATCGACTTACTAAGGTACAATTGCGCGAAATAGAAACAATTATCGAAGGGCATATTGATGAGCTCAAGGCCGCTTGGCACCACCACTTCGGGAGTTGAGGTTACAAATATCTCAGCCCATGGTGTCTGGCTGCTTGCCGGTGATAAAGAGCTATTCATGTCCTACGAAGACTTTCCGTGGTTTAAGGATGCTCCAATCGGAAAGATCCTCAATGTTGAGGAGCCAAACCCTGGCCATTTCTATTGGCCGGAGCTTGATGTGGACGTGGGAATCGAAACTATCGAGCACCCTGAACGATTCCCACTCAAAGCAAAGTGACATAACAAATCGCTCCACCATGCACTCCTCAACGTCGGCATGAGAACCATAGCCCATGAAGACCGCCGTCTACCCAGGCACGTTTGATCCCATCACCAACGGCCATACCGATCTGGTGCAGCGCGCCGCGCGGCTGTTCGGGCGAGTCATCGTGGCAGTCGCCGCCAATCCGGGCAAGACGCCGGCCTTTCCCCTGGAGCGTCGGGTGAGTTTGGCGCGCGAAGTCCTCGCCGACCTGCCCAACGTCGAGGTCTGCAGCTTCGATACGCTGCTGGTGGATTTCCTCCATCAGCGCGGTGCCGACGTCATCCTGCGCGGTCTACGCGCGGTGTCGGACTTCGAGTACGAGTTCCAGCTGGCCAGCATGAACCGGCAGCTGGCACCCGATATCGAGACCGTGTTCCTGACCCCGGCCGAGCAATATGCCTTTGTTTCCTCTAGCCTGGTGCGCGAAATCGCCAGTCTGGGTGGGGATGTCTCGCACTTTGTCCACGCCAAGGTTGTGGCTGCATTGCGCGAACGGGTCCGGTAATATTACCCGCAGCTAATATTCGTGCGGCGCGTGCTGCCGGGAGACAACCATGGCCCTGATGATCACCGATGAATGCATCAACTGTGATGTCTGCGAACCCGAGTGTCCGAACGGCGCGATTTCGCAGGGCGAGGAGATCTATGTCATCGATCCCAATCTCTGTACCGAATGTGTCGGGCATTTCGAGACCTCGCAGTGCGTCGAGGTCTGCCCCGTCGATTGCATTCCGCTCTGCCCGGATCATGAAGAGACCCGCGAAGAGTTGATGGAAAAATACGAACGGATCACGGCTGAGAAGGCATGATGACTGTCCAGGTCAAACAAACACTGCGAGGGCCCCGTTTTGGGGCCCTTCTGCTTTGGGCTTGGCTGAGTTTATTTGTTGGCGCGGTCTGCGCAGAGGCGCCGCGCATACCGGTGCCACCGGCCGCGGC
>JBGSOE010000250.1:0-5462 GCA_041739295.1 Thiohalobacterales bacterium
CAAAAGGCGCACAAAGGAATTTTTGGAGTTAACAGGGTTTTCCTTCGTGCGCCTTTTGCGCCTTCGTGGTTCAAGCTTTATAGCTTTTCGGGTCGTTGTTGAAGGACTATATGAATATCTCTATGACAGAGTTTCTGCCCCTGTTGCCAGAGATCTGGGTGTTGAGCATGGCCTGTGTCGTGCTCATCCTGGATCTGTTCCTGCGCGACAGCAATCGCGTGGTAACCTACTGGCTGGCGCAGGTCACGCTGGTCGGTGCGCTGGGTTTCACCATTGCAGTAGCTGACTCGGAAAGTCAGATTGTCCTGTCGGGTACCTTCGTTAACGATCCGATGGCGACGCTGCTCAAATCCTTCATTTATGTCATCACCTTCGGCGCCTTCGTCTATGCACGCGATTATCTGCGCGTGCGGGATTTGCTCAAGGGCGAATATTACGTGCTGGGCCTGTTCGGCATGCTCGGCATGATGGTGATGGTCTCGGCACACAGTTTCCTGACCATTTATCTCGGCCTGGAATTGTTGTCGCTGTCTCTGTATGCCTTGGTTGCGTTCAGTCGTGATGATGCCCGCGCCACCGAAGCGGCAATGAAATATTTCGTCCTCGGTGCGCTGGCCTCCGGCATGTTGCTGTACGGCATTTCCATGGTTTATGGCCTGACCGGTAGCCTCGATATTGCGGTAGTCGCGAATGCCATTGCAGGGGAGGGCATGCAGGATGTGGTGCTGATCTTCGCGCTGACCTTCATCATTCTCGGCTTGGCCTTCAAACTCGGTGCGGTGCCTTTCCATATGTGGTTGCCCGATGTTTATCAGGGCGCGCCGACGGCTGTGACACTCTATCTCGGCAGCGCGCCGAAGATTGCCGCCTTTGCCATGACCATGCGCATGCTCGCCGAGGCCCTGGGCGGACTGCAAACGGATTGGAGCGGCATGCTCACTATCCTCGCGGTGTTGTCACTGGCGCTCGGCAATATCGTCGCCATTGCCCAGACCAATCTCAAACGCATGCTGGCCTATTCGACAATCTCGCATGTGGGTTTCCTGCTGCTGGGTCTGTTGGCGGGAACGGGCGAAGGCTATTCGGCGGCGATGTTCTACACGCTCACCTACGCCATCATGGCCCTGGGCGGGTTCGGCATGATCGTGCTGCTCAGCCGGGCCGGTTTCGAGGCCGAAGAGATCAACGACTTCAAGGGCCTCAATGAGCGCAATCCCTGGTTCGCGGGCATGATGCTGTTATTGATGTTCTCCATGGCCGGAGTGCCGCCCACGGTGGGTTTCTACGCCAAGCTGGTGGTCTTGCAGGCGGTGATCAACGTGGACATGGTCTGGCTGGCGCTGGTCGCGGTGTTTTTCTCCATCATCGGTGTTTTCTATTATCTGCGCGTGATCAAAGTGATGTATTTTGACCCGCCGGTGGACAGCACTCCCCTTGTGGCTGCCACGGATATGCAGGTAACCCTGAGTATCAACTCACTTGCAGTGCTGGTTCTGGGGATATTCCCGGGTGGTCTGATGGCACTCTGTGCCTCGGCCCTCATCTGATTCTCGTTACGAGGTTGTCGTCATGTCATTAAACCTGGCCGTTATGGTCCTGCTGGGTATTGCTGTGTTTGCGGCGAATCTGCCCTGGTTGAGTGAGCGCCTGTTGTTTGTATTCGCCGCACCCGGCGGTGAAAAATCCGGCTGGCTGCGGCTGGTGGAATGGCTGCTGATGTATTTCCTGGTCGGCGGTATCGCCCTGGGGCTGGAACAGAAGAGCTTCGGTGAGCGGCATGTCCAGGACTGGGAGTTCTATGCCGTGACCCTGTGTCTGTTCCTGGTATTCGCCTTGCCGGGCTTCATTTACCGCTACGATCTGAAGGGGCATCTGGATAAGGCCAAGCGCCGTAATCAGTCCGCGGCACATTGATTTGCTGCATCTCAGATAGCCTAAACTATCAATATATTAGAGGCTGATCTGGAAACATTATTTACAGGGTTGCAATGCCCATGTCAGGTCGGTACACTCCTGCGCTTCCAGTTGCGGGGTGGAGCAGTCTGGCAGCTCGTCGGGCTCATAACCCGAAGGTCACAGGTTCAAATCCTGTCCCCGCTACCAAATTTGTTGACGTACTTTAATGGCTTAGCGCTGAACCGCGCTAGGCCATTTTTCGTTTGAATGCACGTCGTGTTTGTGCAGGATGTCTTTCACATGCAGTTTGACTGTGCCGTCGGAAATGCCCAGCCCACTTGAGTTAGCCCCTTCCCGTAACGGCCCCCTTCCAGTATTGAACTTTTCCCTGTCGTGACCGACTGTCAAGATCCGTCTCATTGTTCAATCCGCCACTATCTATTAGGCGGTTTGGTAACGCGCTATTGCAAGGATGCGATGGATGACTGCACAAGGCCGGGCGTTACCGGTGTTCGGTGGTTTTCAGGGAAACGGGGCTTTATACTTTACTATACTCAATTGTCATCTATCGCCCCATGCCACACTCAAAAGCCAAAGTCGTCCGTATCGAGGCAAGCCACCCGCAGGCCCGTCTTTCCCCGGCACAGAAAAAATTCAACGCCACCCTCAAGAAAATTGACGTGCAGAAAAAGCTGCTTGCCGAATGGCAGGCAGTCATTCCTCAGTGTCAGCAGGAGAGTGCCGCGAAACTTGAGCCACTCAAGCGGACTTTGAGTGAGCATCAGGTTGAAATGGCCGAATTTCTGGATGACTTGTTTAAGACCCAGAAATTCACCCGCAATCAACAGGAAAAAATCGCGCACCTGATCAGCGAAATTTGCGGGGAACTGATCAACCTGCACGGGCGCGATGACTTGAAGCCACTATACAACCGGTATAGCGGGAGTGACTTCGATGTCGAAGCGCAGGAAGCGGATGCCTTGCAGGGCGATTTCCTCAAGGCGATGCTCGAACAGGAATTTGGAGTGGAACTGGACGATGACGCATTTGACCTGTCCAACCCTGAAGCGACGATGGAACGTTTGGCGGAGAAGATACAAGAGCAGCAGCGTCAAGCGGAAGCACGCTGCAGCCCACGCAAAAAGACCGCCAAGCAGTTGGCAAAGGAAGCCCGCGAACAGGAAGATGAAGCCAATATCAGCAAATCCATCCAGGCGGTTTACCGGCAACTGGTGGCCGCCTTGCACCCCGACCGCGAACAAGACCCCACTGAACGCGATCGTAAAACCGAACTAATGCAGAAAGTGACGGTGGCCTACGGGAAAAAGGATTTGCTGCATCTGCTGGAACTGCAGCTAAGCGTCGAACAGATCGACCAGAACAACCTCAACAACATCGCCGCCGACCGTTTGAAGCATTACAACAAGGTGCTGGATAACCAGTTGCAGGAGCTTCAGGAAGAAGTGATGCTCGTTGAGATGAGCCTTAAGGACATGATGGGGATCGCGCCGTATGAGAGACTATCCCCCAAGCATCTGGTGATGCTGCTCAATCAGGACATCCGCACGCTGCGCGAAGAGATTGTCCGTATTCAGCATGACCTGCGGGTTTTCAAGGATGTGAAGCAATTCAAGCGGTGGCTGAAAAATTATCGGATTCCCACCCAGGAGTACGATCCGTTTTTCGACGAGGATTTCACGCCCTTTGGTTTCAGGTGATTGGGATGTGTGTAGTGGTCAAGTAAATCTGCCGGCGGCCGGTTCATTGTTCATCAAGACGCATCCTAATTCACCCTGGCTGCTGTTCGATATGACCTTGAGTACGGACAACGACAAGCAGGTGTGTGCCTATGCGAAAGCAACCGGGACGCTTGACCACTGCTTCCCAGTCGCCGCCAACGGCAAGGCGGTGCACTTCGAGTTCACCCAGGATGACAGTGAGGTGTGGTTTTCACTGAGTCGTCGACAGAATCACGCTGGAAAAAAGGTGTTGCGACGTTCTCACATCGGGCTGCACGGGGTACTTTCAAAGGTATCCTGCCTGAATGGCACTTACTTACCTTCAATGTAGGTCGGGTTAGCGCAGTTTGCGTAGTAACCCGACAGGCGTTGCGAAGCAACACAACGCCTTTGTAAAGGTGTGAACGGCACGCTTGGCGGGTTACGGCGCAAACAACGCGCCTAACCCGCCCTACATCGGATATGGATAGGCTTAAGGAACCTCTGATTAATTCGCTGAAGCGGCATCTGCCGCGTTGCAGCCGGGCTCAAAATACTCATTTACTCCGTGTAAACTCCGTTTTTTACTCGGTGCTACGCACCTCGCCCTTCGGGCCGGCTGGCGCCGTTCTCTCCGCTTCGCTTCGGGTCGCCCGTCCGCGCCTTGCATCTGCTCGCTTGATCAAATTAATCAGAGGTTCCTTAAGTAAGTGCCATTCGTATCCTGCCTGGGCTAGCGGGCTGATACAGCCTGTCAGTGACGAACGCGGGTGACGCAATCACGGCCATCGGTTGTGATTGGATGGATTTATTCCACAAGCTTGCGGAGTAGGTGTGAGGGAACGATGTGAACGCTTGAGGTGTGGCATATGCCACAGTAGATAGCGTGATTTCCCGCGTGATCTGGGCTGCGCATTAAGCAAACCCATTATCAATCAGGCGGATGTGTTTTGGCATGTTATCTGCTGATCGCTTGTGGATGAATTACGGCATCCTCATAACTCCCGATGCAACCCAGTTCGACGGCATGGGCAGTCATGAGCCTTTGGCTGGGCGGGCAATCAAGTTACTCGCCGTGCTCTGCCTGCATGTTGCGCTGGTCGTCTGGATTCTTCATGTACGTCAAGACACGCCGGATGAAGTCGACCCCATTCGGGTTTCCGTACGTTTAGTTGAGATGGCCGCACCAGCACCGCCTGTTGTCGTTACCGAGCCAGTGCCTGGGCCAGTGCCTGAGCCAGTAATGATGGAGCCGCTGCCCCAAGTGGTCCGGGCACCCGAACCTATCAAGCCACCGGTGCGAGCCACCGTCCATAAAGCCGAACCGCAAGCGCCGTTGATGACCGCGCCACCGCAACAATCTGCTGCCGAAGACCGTATCAATGCACCGACCACTCCGCCATCTGTCATTGCGGTGCGTTACGACGCCGATTATCTGAACAATCCCGCACCGGTCTATCCCATCTTGTCGCGGCGCAGAGGTGAGCAGGGCAAGGTGCTGTTGCTGGTACAGGTCAGCGCGCAGGGGATGGCGGAGCGGGTCGAGATTCAAGAAAGCAGTGGCCACACGCGTCTGGACAGTGCCGCACTGGAGGCAGTGAAACGCTGGCGCTTCGTTCCGGCGCGTCGCGGTGATGTCGCCGTCGCTGCCAGCGTGGTGGTGCCGATTGTGTTCCGGCTTGATAGCTAAGCACGTTTTTCTACAGACAAACAATTCAGATCAAAAAAGGTATTGCCATGAAACATGAGATAAAGAGTACGCCTTGCATGACAATTCAGCAGATCGAAATGAAGCCACTGTGCGTCGCGCTCGCTACAGCGATGGCCATTCTGCCGATGACAACCATC
>JBGSOE010000285.1:0-3866 GCA_041739295.1 Thiohalobacterales bacterium
ACAATCTGTTCGAGCGTGAGGCGCGGATCGCCGAATCTGAAGCGCTGGGTAAACTTGAACGGATTGGTTCAGCCGCTATTCATTCCGTAGGACGGTGAGACTCTTCGCCGGGGTCGCCGGTATCCGGATCGATCCAGTCGGAAATGCCAATTTCATCCTCGGCCTCTTCTATTGTTTCGCCGGGTTCATAGTCACTGTCTGCACTATATTCCATATCCTGAACAGCTTCCAGCAGGCTCGCGAAAGGACCGTATTCCTCACCTGTCTCAGCATCGATCCAGTAACAGCCGTCAGGCCGTTCGATAATACGGGTGTGATCGTAGTCGGGTGGCGTTTCAGGTATGGCGTTCTTCATTGCGTGTCCTCCGTGTCCAATTACTATAGGAAGCGAAGGCGGGTAGGGCAAGCGTTCAGGCAGGTCCGGCAGTCAGAGACAACCCCAGCAGCGAAGCCAGCATGAGCAGAAGGTGAACCCAACTCCACAATCGGAAGTGGCGAACCAGTTTCATGGCTTCTTGGTTGGCAATCAGGAACGGCCGGCCGTGAGTGGGTTTCCGCATCAGGTGGATTCCGTCCCTGAGCCGAATATCGAGGTGGGTGCGGTCGATCTCATCGGACGCAGCCAGCCGCGCACGCTCCCATTCGTCGAGGCTGATTTCACCGTCGCGGTCCGCATCGAAACGCGCCAGCAGGGAGGTTTTGTCCTGTTTCCATTCGGTCAGCAAAGTGGCCATATCGGATTTTTTGTCGAGCACAGCGTTGGGCCCGCCGAGGGTGACGTGTTCGCCAATGACGTAAATGGTCTCTCCCTCGATCAAAGTCCATTCCGTTTTTCGATAGTTGACAGAGTTTGAAACCTGCTTGTGCGAAGTCATGATTTCTGCGCCTTCGGGGTCGACCAGCACGTGGCCAGTGCCATCGCTGATGCCGAACGTGTCGTGAGATATCCCGGACTCGATGTGTTCCCATCGATCGCCGTGTCGGCGCTCGATGCGGTAGCGGTACCACAGGCAGGGCAGGCCGTTGATCGGGCTGACCAGAATTACACCTGGCGGCTGCTGGCCGCGGCCTACGATTTCGATATGGCCCTGTGGTGCGGATGCAATCCGCGATGTCGGCGTGTCTGCCACGGTGCGATAGCGCTTGAGGTTGGCATACCATGCCCAGAAGCTTGTCAGTCCGGCAAGCATAAAGCTGACTTGCCAGCCCAAACGTGACTGCATCTGGAAACCGAGGAGCAGTATCAGGAGGTTGCCGCCTCCCAACGCGAGGTTGGTGTAATCGTGCCGCCACTCGGCCGCCCAGCGCGTGCGGACCATCAGCTACTGAAAAGCTGTTTCAGGTCGACGTCTTTTTTCTCTACAGCGGCAAAACGCAACAGCGGGAACTGTTGGAAGCCGAACAGCCGCGCCACGATGGTGTCGGGGAACTGTTCGACGCGCACATTGTTGACGTTGACCGAGTCGTTATAGAACTCGCGACGGTCAGCGATGGCGTTTTCCAGACCGGTGATGCGGGCCTGCAAATGCTGGAACGTCTCGTTGGTTTTCAGTTCGGGATAGGCTTCGGCGACCGCAAACAGATTGCCCAACCCCAGGCGAAGTGCACCTTCAGCTTGTCCTAACGCAGGAATGTTGTGAGATTCGCGCGCGCTGGCGACCTGGCTGCGCGCCTGCATGACTTTTTCCAGCGTTTCTTGCTCGAACTGCATGTATTGCTTGCAGGTTTCGACCAGTTTCGGCAACTCATCATGACGCTGCTTGAGCAGGATATCGATGTTCGACCAGGCCTTGCCGACATTGTGTTTCAGTGCCACCAATTGGTTGAAGATGAATACGCCGAAAATGGCGAGTAATGCGAGCACGATAAAAAATATCAGAAGGCCGGACATTGTTGTGTTCCAGTTAATAGACGAATTCGCAGAAATAGCGGATGAAGGTCCGCTCAACTTGAATGTGGCGAGGTCAAAGTCGTGCGGCAACAATGGCCGCAATTTCAATATCGTCGAGCCTGATTGGGTTGGTTTTCATGCTGCTGCCGCGGCTATTGGCCACAATGCGCGGGATGTCGGTTTGCGTCACTCCAAAATGTGCCAACGTTGGCATCTTGAGTTCGCGCGTCCAGGCTTCCAGGGTGTCGAGCAGAACAGCTTGCGCCGCATCCCTGTTCAACTGTCCCTGTTTGCTCAGCAGGCGTCCCACTTGGGCGTATTTTTCCAGCGTCGAGTGATCCGGCTCACGTGCGCGCAAAGCTTCAATGTTGATGCGCGTTGCCGTTGCCACCAGCGTGCCGCAAGCGACTCCGTGGGGAATCGGAAAGAATGCACCCAGCGGTGCTGCCAGACCATGCACGGAGCCAAGTCCGACTTGCGCCAGCGTGATGCCCGACACCAATGCCGCATAGGCCATACGTTCGCGCGCCGCTACGTCGCCGGCGTTAGCATAAAAGGCGATCAGGCCGTCACGTACAGCCTTCATGCCGCCCCATGCAAGCGAATCGGTCATCGGTGAGGCTCGGCTGGAGACGTATGATTCCAGCAGCTGGGTCAAGGCATCCATTCCATTGGCTGCGATGACGGTCAGCGGGCAGGTCGCCAACAGGCCCGGATCGACCAGCGCGTATTCCGCTACCAATTTCTCGTCGCGAAATGACTTCTTGAATCCATCAGCCCCCTGTACGCTCAACACCGCATTTCTGGTTGCTTCCGAGCCGGTCCCCGCAGTAGTCGACACGGCTATGAACGGCGTGGCCGGGCCGATGTAGGGCAGTTCGGGCCCCACGCCTTCCAGATGATCCATCACCGAATTGCCGGATATGAGCAGGCCGGCGATCGCCTTGGCGGCGTCCAGCGCACTGCCGCCACCGATGCCGATGACGACATCGATAAGTTCAGTGCGCAAAGCACGCACAGCCTCGTCCACCATCTGCGGTGACGGCTCGCCTGGGACGGTAAGGTGCAGCCAGGCAATGCCCTGCGCCTTTAGACCGTTTGTCACGACCGGCCAGAATGGTGAGCTTTTAAGCGAGCCCGAGCCGGTCACCAGCAATGCATGTGTGCCGTAATCGCGGGCAATGGTCGGCAATTTGGCCAGTGCACCCGAGCCGAACTCGATGCGTGGTAAGCGGGAAATGGAGAAGTCAGTGATGCGCACAGGTGGCTTTCAAATCCGGAGTGAAAGCATGGTAGCGACATTGGGGGTGGGTTGTCTGCCCATAAATTAGGCAGGTTTTCCGGCCTTGCCGTGATTCTTGCGGTTGGCTTTTCAAGTCCGTGTGCGGGTATGATTTATTAAGCACATTGAAAACATTGGGGATATTTATTTTTGGATACGGAGCTTTCTCTCAGAGGGCGGGTAGGTGTTGACGTGCCGGAGCGCGCTTTGCTATAGTTCCGCTTCTCGATTGACGCAGTTTCATTGCGACAGGCGCGGGGTGGAGCAGTCTGGCAGCTCGTCGGGCTCATAACCCGAAGGTCGTAGGTTCAAATCCTGCCCCCGCAACCATTTCGAAATATGTGTTGACGTTTTATGTGAACTACGTAGAATGCGCACCTCTCGAAACGGCAACGCGGCGAAAGCGAAGTCAGTAAGAGATTGATCTTTAACAATTTACAGCCGATAGGTGTGGGTGTTGTGGTGGTAGCTGTTCTGGCTTAGGCTGGGGTAGCGACTAGCATAAATGCTCACACTTGAATTGAAGTTAATTCATTTTGAGTTGAGCGAAGCAGTATTTGAAGTAATAGCAGAGATTGAACTGAAGAGTTTGATCCTGGCTCAGATTGAACGCTGGCGGAATGCTTTACACATGCAAGTCGAACGGCAGCACGGGAGCTTGCTCCTGGTGGCGAGTGGCGAACGGGTGAGTAA
>JBGSOE010000304.1:0-8336 GCA_041739295.1 Thiohalobacterales bacterium
CGCGGCCTTCGGCCTGAATCCGACCTACGTTTATTATGCGGGTTAACGTAGGTCGGATTCAGCGGCGCAAGCCGCGCGTCCGACAGTTTCAGTAGAACCTATCTCAAAATCACAGATCGCGCCTCCAGGCAAGGCGCGGCCCCTGCGAGAAGGGGAGTTTACACGGAGTAAATGGGTATTTTGAGCCCGGCTGCAACGCGGCAGATGCCGCTTCAGCGAATTAATCAGAGGTTCCCTAGGTCTTCCCAACGAGATGCCAGATACAGGAAGCACTCTGTTCTTCCGTAGCGGTATCGCAACTCTCGAGGTACCGGCACCCGTACAATTGCTGGCGCTCCATGGCCATTTGTGTATCGGCGCCTATCGGTAATACACGCGGACACCCGGGATAAAGTTCTTCATAGTCAGCCAACTGAGTCGGAGTTTCCTCATCAGTACCGGGTGTGACATCCATATCCTGATTTATCTCAGCGGAGTTGCTATGAAGCGGCTGAGTCGCAGCGTCCGAGATAATACCCGTGGGGTCATTAGAGACGACAATGCGATCGCCGACGTTCGTGATATGGATCACCTGATCGACAACTGTTTGCGAGTCGGTTCGTTCCGACACCTGATAATCGTTGTCGGCCGCTAGTTCGCCACGATCTTGCACCGATTCATCGCCGCTGATGTCCTCATCAGCTGGTGTGCCAACGCCGTTGCGCAGAGGTAAAACCGCTGACCTACTCGACGATGTCTCAGGCGCCATTGTTCCAGGAATGCTCAGGTCATCCTTGGATGTCTGTTCCCCATCCCGCCCTACTACTGTCTTTTCCGCCTGAGTCGCCAGATAAGCGGCGCCTGGCGTTTGTTCTTGCTGCCTCGCCACTTCAACAGAGCGATCGGCAACCGCCGATTGAACAGAATTCTCGGGCATCACTCTCTGATAATGCACATAGACGACGCTCGATAGCCCCAAGAGCAAAGCCACAATAACGCCAAGCTTCATATTAAGGTGCCCTTGATGTCGCGCACGCGGGTAAACTGAAGTAAGTAGCAACACGAGATACCAATCTCTGGACCGAGGTCCGCACAATGTATCCGAGTTGCATTGCAGGAATATGTCAGTGCTGCGAGGTATGGCTTACAGCTTAGCTTGGATGATATTTATTTTGTTACAAGGTATGAATGGATATTACCAGGGCGACTTGATCGGTTGCCCTCTGGCGCGCCAGCAGCGCATCCCAGGACCTCAGTAATGCCGCCTCCCCGATCAATCGTTCGTTGCCTGGCATGTACCAACGTGCCACCTGGTCCTCATTAAAGGCCAGCAAAGGCAGCAGATCAGCACGCTGTAGCAACTTCTCTAGCGGGTCACGCAGATTGTCGAGGATCAACCAATCAGCTTCGGCAACTTCTCGATACCACAGCACCATGTGCGACTCAATGCGCATGCGCGATTTATCATAGACTCTGGCATAGACCAACCGTAGCCGTTCTGCCGGCACACCCAGCTCACGCAAAGCAAAATACTTGGCGGACGCAATATCCTCACAATCACCCGCACCCGCGCGCAGCAGCTCTGCCGGCGTAGCCCAGTAATCCGATTGTCCCCATAGTCGGCTATCAGGCATCCGCCGCAGACGATTGTAATAAGCTTGAACATGCTCGACCTGCCGACGTTCTGAGACAGGCGGACGCGTCACGCGATCCACCACAGCTTCATCGGCTAACGCCAGATGCGATGCAAGCACCAGTACCAGAAACTGCATCGCCATCCAAATATCCTGCCGCGTCATTGCTGTCCTCCCATTCGGGATAGCGACCAAACCGCATACCGCCTGAACATCTCCTGCATGGAAATCGATCACAGATGCAATACAGAACTGGCACATTGTTGTCGTGATGTCTGAATAAACCGTCAGATAATTGCCTTTAAACGGTCATATTTCTGCCACACCGACTTGGCACAGTGCGCATACACAAACGTCATCGGGAGAATGACATTCATGAGCAAGACCACCTGCATTTCCGTGCGTCTGCGCGGCAGTGATATCGACAAGATCAAATCCATTGCCAAACGACTGGAAGTCAACGACTCGGAGATTTTTCGTTTCGGTATACGGCTTGCGATGTCCCGTCTCCTCCCATTGCTCGATGAAAAAGCCCGTGGCTTTCGTGTTCTTCCCGTGTTCGTGGAAAACGATGGCGATCTGGTCAAGCAGTTCGATATGGATGCAACCCATCTGAATCGGGTGATCAACGAGAACTGCGATGACACTGACCACTGTGTCGATCAGGCCGATCTGAATCTGCTGACACTGCACGGGCTGCCCTCGGACTATCTGAGGCTACGCATACAAGAACTGACCGGAGAAACCTTGGAGGGAGTCTCGGTTTGGAAGGAGTTGAGAAATTACCTGTACGGAAAATACGGACGCAGTACAGAAGTCAACGACACAAGCGATTTAAACAACCCTCAGGGCGGGTCCAGCACAAAACTGCCGCATCGCATCTGAAGGCAAGCATCACCACCTTAACCAACAATAATGGAGATTATTATCATGACAACCTCGAAAACACTCTACGCAACTATCCTTGGCGGAATCCTGCTCGCATCCGGACTGCCGAATGTCTACGCACATAGCGTCGACTACCGGGATGCACACCGTAAAGGTCTAGACATCACTATGGAAATGGATTCTGCACATAACCGGCACCGGAATGAACAACGTAAAGGACCGGTCATTGCTCGTGCAAGGCATTCTGAATATGAAAAACATGGCAATTCCCGCTACGTCGAACAGCCAAAAGTATTGCCGATGTTCAGTCTGGATACGGACTACGATCAGGTTGAATTCTTCAGAGGCAGCTACACAAGCATCACACCGTTCACTATTGGTACTGCAGGTAAGTATGAATTCAGCCTAACGGACCTCAGCTTTCCTAATGACTTGAAGGACCTCGGCGCAGCCATCACGACATCTGGAAACAAACTGGGACAACTGTTGGGAACCGGCAACATGATCTTCGACGCCCAGCCCGGCAAATATTTTCTGAGTATATTCGCTGACACCCTCCGGTCTTGCGATCTGGGGCAGTTCGGTCTGAATCTACATGCACTTTCCGGAACGCCAAATACGCCGAGCGCCGTTCCGGTGCCCGGTGCCCTGTGGCTGTTCGGGTCTGGCTTGTTGGGATTGGCAGGCATGGTACGCCGCAAATCCTGATGTATTGCGACATGCAGGACATACTGTAGCGAGCGGCCCTTATGACGTTCAACTGGGGGCCGCTCGTCAAGTATTAACTGCGCTAGCGTGGAGTTGAATACAAACACAAATCTAGGGAACCTCTGATTAATTCGCTGAAGCGGCAACGGCCGCGTTGCTGCCAGGCTCAAAATACGGGGCCTGGAGGAGGTATGGACATCAATACTAGACGTTCCATTTGCGAATCGGTTGCATAAAAAAGCCGGATCGCATTGCACGACCCGGCCCGGGTCCACGCATTGTGCGCGGATATCACCGCTACAGCGGTTCTCTTGAACGATTGCCGGCGTGTAACCGGGACTCTACCGGCCGAAAACGACGCGGACACCATCGGATCTGTGCGTTATGCCAGTCCGGAAGCAATGCGCGTCGCACTTTCATTGCCTGGTTTTATCTGAACTACAGCCTAGAACCGAGATATGTCTGTCGCGTGACTGTCGCGTTAATCTGGGATTGCAATCCGTGGTCTCTCAGTAAATGACTACCGGTTTGATTGCCGTACTAATACAGATTGGGTATGAATCCGTATATGGCCGGTTCGACCATTCACGTCCAAGCGATTTCTGATTCCCGTCTCTCCCTGCGCATGCTGGAATCCGGAGAAATGCTTGTCACTGAAGTTGTATGCTGATCTGCAGCTTTGTCATGATGGCGACAGTAAACGCATTACAGGCTCAGTCATTGGCGTCCACCCCCACTCAACGTAGGGCGCGCCCGGTGATGCGGCCGCAATAAATGGTCACCGGAGTAGAACCTGCGAGGCCGTCAGTTGAGATCCAGATTGGGTTTGGTCATATACGTTTTGTAGAAAAGCGGAAGTATCTAAATGAGGCAAAGTCATGCTTGTAGAATTATGTAATGGTTACTGTCATGAAAGCGTAACCTACATGTTGCCAAATGGCTGAGTGTAGAATGTTGCGATTTCCGTCGACAAGGTGCTAGAAGGTACCGAATGTCTCATATTGCATATAGAACACTCACCTTTGGATTATTCTGCAGTGGCATTAAGCTCAATCTGCCAAGCAATGGGCAATCAGCGGAGCAATATAGTTGCGCCGTTTAGCCTCGGTAATGACGATCATCGGTGTCGGTCTGGCCCTGGCCGCTCCGTTTGCGCTGGGTGGGAGCACCATTCTCGACAGTCTGCGAAATGTCGATCCTCAGGTGGTCATGATCCTTGCGGGACTGTCCGTGATAGCAGGTGTGGCAAAGGCCGGTAAACTCCAGATACTGCTGTCCAGTCTCGGACAACCCCTCCCTTTCCTGCGCACCTTGGCGATCACCTTTGTCACAGATTTCGCGTTTTTATCTTCGCCAGCGGGCGCCGCAGGCTATGTGGTTAACGTGGCGCTGTTGAGATCAGCCGGTACCCCCTGGACTGTTTCGACGACTGTTGTGGGAGCCGAGCAGGCGCTCGATCTCGTCTTCTTCGCCATTGCAATACCCATCGCCACTCTCTCCGCATCGGTTCCGTTAGGGCAAGTCGCGCCAACTGTGCCCGGATATGTCTACGCAATAGTGCTCACCATTGTTCTAATCTCCGTTATTGGCCTATGGCACTGCCGTCATTTAATGGTGTCGGCAGTGCATAGATTTGCCCGCACCATTCCCTGGATTCATGTAAGACAAGAACGAATCAGCGAATTCATCGCGGAATTACGGGAACAGTTAAACACTCTCATGAAGGGAACGGCCAGGCAGAATTTTGTCTTGCTTTCGCTGACGACGCTCCAGTGGATAATCCGTTATGGCGTACTCTGGTTGGTGCTGCATGAACTCGGTTATCAAGTGCCATTCGCTTTCGTGCTGCTATTACAGGCTGTGGTGCTGCATGTTGCACTGTGGACTGGGATCCCGTCTGGTGGCGGTAGCGCCGATATTGGGCTTGCAGTTGCCTTGTCGTCTTGGGTCACCAGTCCGGCGATAGCCACGACACTTCTTCTCTGGCGCTTTTCGACGCTGTATTTCCCCCTGCTTCTCGGCGCACTAAGTATGGCAGTACTGACTTACACCTGGAGAACAAATGAGATTGCGATAACCGAGACGCGCAGCTAATGAACTCCACGCATGGGAGCCGTTATGAACAGCATCTACCCGCCAGATAGCACTGTCGGAATATCCTGCGTCATCTGCGCTTTCAATGAGGCGCCGAGAATAGCCTCTGTGCTTGCTGTCGCTGCAGCGCACCCCTTGCTGCACGAGATCATCGTTGTGGATGATGGCTCAACTGATAATACCGCCGATATCGTCAAGCTGTTTCCTTCGATAAGGCTCATCTCCTACCGGGTGAATCGAGGTAAGAGCTTTGCAGTGGCGACAGGCGTCGCAGCGGCTAAATACGATCACCTCATGTTGCTCGATGCCGACCTCAACGGCCTGGCTGACGAGCATATTACGGCTCTCGCAACGCCTGTCTTGTCGGGCGAAGCGGAGGTCAGCCTTAGCCTGCGGCAGAATAGCCTAGTGATATTCCGTGCCATCGGTCTTGATTTCGTTTCCGGTGAACGCGTCATGAGAAAGGAACTCTTAACTGAAGCACTGGAGGAGATCTCTGGTTTGCCGCGCTTTGGTATCGAGGTATTCATGAATCGCAAGATCATTGCGCGCCGGCTCGCGATCTCGGTAGCACACTGGCCGGAAGTCACGCAATCGAGAAAAATCGAAAAGCTAGGCTACTGGAAAGGCATTCGAGCCGAGTGGCGCATGATCGCCGATTTGTTACAAGTGGCTTATCCGGTCTTACTTATCTCGCAAACCTATCATCTGCTTTCATTGCGATCCAAATATGCCCGCGCTGTGCAGGCTGCGGTACGGGTCTAGTGATCAGGGTGAAAGTACCGACGAGAACAACAATGCAGCTATTGACTGCATCCGTGATGCAGTTAATTTTACTCAGATGAGTTCAGAGATAATAGAACTGTAATATTAAAAGAGTAGGTTTAACGCTGGCACCCTTTAATAACATTAACTGAGGTAGCTATGAGCAGACGAGACCGAGCGCATAAGACCCGAGCAGCGTCGAATCCTAACGAAGTTGAAAACATCCTCTCCTTTGTACATCCCCTTCCCAAGATCAAGCCTTTCAAGTATCTAAACGCTTCACAGCGACTATACGGCAATGCCATTGAAATATTTCCACTGGTATTCGGCCTTGGGCCAGCAGGCACGGGCAAGACCTACGTATGTGGAGCGCTGGCAGCTGAAGCACTCAAAGATAAACGCATCGATAAAATCATCATTACCCGGCCGGCTGTAGAAGCAGGGGAATCTTTAGGATATTTACCCGGAACCAAGGAAGAAAAATACGAGCCATGGCTACAACCTTTCCGAGACGTACTTCATGAACGTCTTGGCAAGAGCGCGGTGGACTACCATTTAAATCACGGCAAGATTGAAGGCGCACCGCTCGCCTACATGCGCGGACGCACCTTCAAAAATGCCTTTGTGATTATGGATGAGGCTCAGAATGCCACGCCTGCACAGATGCAAATGTTTCTTACCCGTATCGGGGAGAATTGCACTGTGATCGTGAATGGAGATCTTAACCAGACCGATTTACCTGGCATCTCGGGCCTGGCGGAAGCCTTGCGGATCCTCAGCGCCATCCAGAGTATCAAGGTGATTACCTTTAAAGCAACTGACTCGGTACGCTCCGGGCTTTGCAAAGAAATCTGCGAGGCGTATGAGCAGGAAAATGAAAGTGGAGAAAATGAGGATGACCCTCGGTTTCCTGGGCCGATATCCTCACGCAACAAACCGCACGATGTCAGCGACACGCCGGTTTGGCCAGCAGCACCCATTGACCAACCGTTGTCGGAATAGCCGCACTGGCGATGAGGCTCCCCGGCCTCATCGCCAACAACATCGATATTCCTCGAACCAGTTCATACAACCTCGCAGCAGGATCATTTGCATACCGAATCCAGCCAGAAAGGTCACTTCGCGCAACAAAGGCACTGCGTACGAGATTGCCACGCTTCGCTCGCAATGACCTAAAATAATTTATTCGTACCCTTTTCATCCCATCAAAAACATTCACCCACTGTCATACGCCTGTCATTGGTTGTTCATCCGCGTGTCACGTCAAAATCCCACCATCGCTCGCATCGACTGCAGCCATGCGATAGCTGATGACCACGCTTTACATTGCCCTGGTCACCGATACCTACCCGCCGGAGATAAATGGCGTCGCTATGACACTCTCGCGCTGGGTGGACGGACTGATTGCCCTCGGCCACACCCTGGAGATCTGGCGCCCTGAGCCGCTAGAACCGAGCGCGCCACGTATGAATGGCTGCATCACTGAACATCGGGTGCGCGGCTTTGCCGTTCCCCAATACCCCGATTTGCGTTTCGGCCAGCCGGCCGGACGGCGCCTCGCCGCGCGCTGGCGACTGCGTCGACCTGATATCCTCTACATTGCCACCGAAGGCCCACTCGGCTGGTCAGCATTGCGCGCCGCGAAACAGGCGCGCATCCCCGTGGTCAGCGGTTTCCACACGCGTTTCGATTGCTACAGCGCGCACTATCACCTCGCGCCGTTGCTGCCGCTGGTACGTAGCTATTTGCGTCGCTTCCACCGTAAGACCAACCTCACTCTCGCGCCGACGCCGCAATTGCGCAAAACGTTGGAAGACGGCGGATTCGGCCAGATCGCCGTGATCCCACGCGGCGTCGACACCCGGTTGTTTTCCCCCCAACATCGTAATCCACGGCTGCGCCAGCAATGGGATCTCGCAGATGATGCATTGGCGGCGATCTATGTGGGACGTCTGGCACGGGAAAAAAATCTAGATGAGGTGCTCAACGCATTCCGCGCCATTAAGGAAGATCATCCCACAGCGCGCCTGATCCTGGTCGGTGATGGCCCGCTCCGTGATGCAATCGTGCACGACAATCCGGATGTCATCTGCGCCGGTATGCAACGCGGCAGCGCACTCGCCGAACATTACGCCTCTGCCGATCTGTTTCTGTTCCCCAGCCGCACCGAGACTTTCGGCAACGTCACACTTGAGGCCATGGCCAGTGGCCTGCCGGTGGTCGCCTACGATTATGCCGCCGCCAAATTACATATACATCATCGCACCA
>JBGSOE010000322.1:0-3315 GCA_041739295.1 Thiohalobacterales bacterium
CCCCCGGCCACTTTCACCGCGTTCAATGATCACGGCAAGCTCGCCGCCACGCTGGAACAATCCCCATCCCGCGCAGCGCATCAGCTGGAGGAACTGGAAGCATTGGGCATTGACCTCACCGCGGCCACTCGGACATTGGAACAGGACGGAATCGCCGCATTCGCAACGTCGTATCACAATCTGTTGCAGGCCATCGCCAACAAGACCCAGCAACTTTCCGCTGCTGGCGGCTGAGGTCACACGCAACGTCAAACGCGGCATTCGCCTTTTCAGCGCGTATCCGCCAACATAGTCAGCACATTTCCGCTGGATAACATATCGATGTCCGCCGCTACTGGCATTTGCGCCCACCCGATCCAGATTCATACCGACGCTGATCAGCTGTCGCTGGCCTGCCTCAAGCGCTGGATTGCACTGAGCCGAAACGCCATTAAACAACGCGGCGCATTCCACGTTGCCTTGTCTGGCGGTTCAACGCCGAAACGTCTGTATCAACTGCTGGCACGCTCTGAATGGCAGTCACAGCTCGATTGGCCGCATATCCATCTCTATTTCGGTGATGAACGTGCTGTGCCGCCCGAGCATCCCGACAGCAACTTCCGCATGGTGCGCGAAGCGTTGCTCGATCACATCACGTTACCGGCCGGGAATGTGTGGCGCATGCAGGCCGATCCAGCACATATCGAACAAAATGCCACCGACTATGCGAATATATTGCGTACACAGCTACCGCTGGATACGTCTGGCATGCCGGTGTTTGATCTGATTCTGCTGGGCATGGGTCCGGATGGGCATACCTGCTCACTGTTTCCGGATACGCCCATCCTGCAGGAACATACCCATCCGGTCAGCGCGGCCCATGTTGCGCGTCTGAACAGCTGGCGATTATCTCTGACCTATCCGGTGTTGAATTGCGCCCGCCACCTGCTGTTTCTGGTTGCCGGTGGCGATAAGGCGGCGATGCTGCAGCAGATCTGCCGGCCGACCCGGACCACCACTCCGGTACCCGTGCAGAACATACAGCCAGTGGGTAGCGTGGAATGGCTGTTGGATCAGGCCGCTGCTGCAGGACTTGATACCTGAACCCAGGCCATTGCAACTCCGCCAGTGGCACGGGGGATAGCCGAAAATACCTGCGGGATTTTGAACTCCTGGGTGCATCCAGCGTATCCTATACAACAATTATCAGCACAGCGCGCAGACAGGCTATGGATAACGCAACCAACTACGACATACAGGTCAGTGTAGAAACTCAGTACGTGGAGAGCCAATCCATTCCGGACCAGCAACGTTATGTGTTCGCCTACACCATTACCATCCGCAACACCGGGAGTATGCCGGCGAAATTACTGACCCGGCATTGGGTTATCACCGATAGCAATGGCAAGACCCAAGAGGTGCGCGGCGACGGCGTGGTCGGTGAACAACCACATCTTCAGCCAGGCCAGGCCTTCCAATACACCAGCGGCACCCTACTCGATACCGCAGTCGGCAGCATGCGTGGCAGCTATCAGATGATTGCCGACGATGGTGTTGAGTTCGACGCAGAGGTTCCCAGCTTCACACTTTCGATCCCCCGCGTTTTACACTGATCGGCACACGTGGCCGTCTACGCAATCGGCGACATCCAGGGTTGTTTCCACGAACTCCAGCAATTGCTGGCGCACCTGCGTTTCAATCCTGTGCAGGACAAATTGTGGTTCGCCGGTGATCTGGTCAACCGCGGCCCTCACTCCCTGGAAACACTGCGTTTCGTGCGCAACCTTGGATCTGTTGCCCTCACAGTTCTGGGTAATCACGACCTGCACCTGCTGGCCGCAGCGACAAAAGCCAGCAAGTTCAAAGCCAAAGACACGCTACATCCGATCCTAGATGCACCTGATCGTGATGAATTATTGGACTGGCTGCGTCGACAGCCGTTGCTGCATCACGATGCCGAGTTAGGCTATACACTGGTGCATGCCGGATTGCCGCCACAATGGGATCTGGCACAAGCACAACGCTGCGCTCAGGAAGTCGAGGCACAATTGCGCAGCGTGAATTACGCCGATTTTTTCACGCACATGTATGGCGACGAACCGACACAGTGGTCGGATGCCTTGACTGGCTGGGATCGACTGCGCTTCATCACCAACTGCCTGACCCGGTTACGCTACTGCGATAGTGCGGGACGCGTGGCGCTGACTTATAAGGGTGCGCCTGGCAGCCAGCCGCCCCACCTGCAGCCCTGGTTTGCGCACAAACAACGGCGCAGCCGTGACCTGAAGATTTTGTTTGGTCACTGGTCAACACTGGGCGAACGTAACGACACTGGCATTTACCCGCTGGATAGCGGCTGTCTCTGGGGTGGGCAACTGACAGCACTCCAACTGGATGGCACAGCACGTTGGATTCGCATTCCCTGTGCTGGTATGCGCACACCGGGAGATAGTTGACCATCAACCACTAACGGGATTGCAGTGGCACCATATCTCATAGTGCCACTGCACCCATACTTCACCACTCACTAAGCAAATGTCACAGCATCACTCTGCCGGCTGACTCTGACCGGCTCAATCGGTCTTGTGCTCGCGATCCTGATCACGGTCACGATCCGGAACACCATCACCGGTACCATCCTTGAGTTGATCGCGGTCACGGTCACGATCCTGAGATTGATCGCCTTGGCCGGAGCCTGCCTGCTTAGCCTTACTGGCGCCCTCACCGCTACCTGCACGCGTCTGCTCTCGCTCCTGGTAACGTTGCTGTGACTGTTGTTGCACCTGCTGGGCGCGCTCCACACCCTGCCCCTGTCCTTGCGAGTGCATCGCACCGCCACCGCCACCGCCGCCGCCACCAGCGGCCAATACTGGACCTGCTAACAGAATAACAATCGCACTTGCAATACCCTGATTAGCCAGTCTACGTTTCATGGCGTTACCTCCTACATTTTGAACAAAATACGAGATGAACCATCACCCCACGCATAAGCTTAGTATCGACGCACCGCCTGAATTTAAACTGAAAATGAGGTC
The DNA here is from genome assembly GCA_041739295.1 of Thiohalobacterales bacterium. GTDB lineage: Bacteria > Pseudomonadota > Gammaproteobacteria > Thiohalobacterales > Thiohalobacteraceae > JAHJQQ01. Next base: position 3,015 of record JBGSOE010000322.1, read on the forward strand.
ACATTGCGGCCCTTTGGCTCTAACCTAAGGATCGCAGTGAGAGAGGTCGGTTTTTGTTTTGGTGAACGACGGGGAAATAATTACCAAATGCTGAACTAAGGAGTCTCTGATTAATTCATAGCCAGATTACCGGATAGTTAGTGAAATGACGCGCAACATTCAGGGCAACGCTTGCGTTATCGGCACTGTTTGCTTCTCAAGCCATGCCAGAAACTCTGCGCGTGGCATAGGTTTGGCGAAATGATAACCCTGCAGATAATCGACGCCGAGTCTGCGTAAAATATCCGCAGCACCAGCATCC
>JBGSOE010000370.1:0-2348 GCA_041739295.1 Thiohalobacterales bacterium
ACATCACCCGGCAGGTAATACGCATAGTAGTCATTCAACACCAGCAGAAAATAGCTATTGCCCAGCACCTCCCAAAGCAACGGCGCTTCGACACCAATAATCATCGCCTTGAATAGATTGCGATTGGGACCTTCTGCAAACCGGTTATTGAGTGTTTGATTCAAGAAGTAGAGATGCACGCCATAGCTGGACCAGATCAGTACAGACAGGGCCGAAATATTGCCGTCATGCAACGGCCAGAACCGATAGTGCCAGAGCTTTTCGCTGTACAGGAATTCGTAAATGGGATTAATCGTCGCTTCACAGAGGATGGCCAGTAGAAATACCAGTGATGCCAGCAAGGCAATGCCGGGTACATCGCGTTTCAGGACGCCGTCGCACAAACGCCTGTTGATCACAAATGACACCGACGGAAACAGTAGCGCAAAGGTCATACCTGTCGCGGCTATCTGCCAGAAGCGCATGCCCTCAGTAGCGGCGGCGAGAATATCCGACATCGTCTAACGCTGATTGTCTGTTGCCTTGGTCAAGTCATCCAGGACCTGACGATAGTGCGAATCGGGATCTACACTCCGGTAGATGTGTGTGATATTGCCTGCCCTGTCGATCAAAAAACTATGCCGCTTGGCGATGCGAAGAGGGCCGAATGACCAGAGCGCTCCGTAACGCTCGGCGGTCTTGCCATCCGCATCGCTCAACAGCGGAAATGGCAGTTGGTGCTTATCTGCAAACAGCTGATGCGAAGCACTGTCATCGGTACTGACACCCACCACCTGTACACCTTGCTGCCTGAGTTCCTGATAGCCATCTCGGAATGCGCAAGCCTCCTTGGTGCAACCTGGAGTGTCATCTTTGGGGTAAAAATACAGTAACAGCCAGCTACCCCGAAAATCCGTCAAGCTACGTATTGCGCCACTGGCATCCGGCAATGCGAAATCCGGGGCGGGGGCACCCCGTTGCAGCAGTTCGGCACGCGGACGCGACCAGAATAAAATGCCCAGCACAGTAACTGCAATTACCGCCAGCCATAGCCACTTGTTCATCCTGCGGCCTCTTCTTCGCCCGCATCGAGCTGGGTCTCGATCAATTCACGCAACACAGTGGTTGCATAGCAGCCAGACGGCAGGCTGAACTGAAGAACGACGTCATTCTCATCCAGCCATTGAGCTTCAATATCACGCACCACGACGCGTAGCGCACGTCGATCCTGCTCCAGACCCGCGCGTTCGAGACCTGCACACCAGTCGCTATAAGCTGCAAGCGTCGAAGTCTCCACGTCATTCGCAGTGGCTTGGGTAGCCAACGCACCGCGTCCCCATAATGGCCCGGTAGGATGCACCGCCATATCAGCTAGACGCTGTTCAAGGGTCGGGTCGGAACCATCGGCAATAAACCAGGAACGACTACCATCCAATTGAATAGCGTCGCCGAGTAACATCTGCTCCCACGACCCCGATGACACCCGTGCTGCCAACACCTGATTGAATAAGAAGCTGCGCGCAGACGATAGGTACAGACCACGCACATGCCGATCAACACGTGGCCCATCGCCGCGCAGCATCGCCGCCGCCGCGGCCAGATTTTGGCCGTCACGTCCAAAGCGCTGCACGCCGAAATAATTGGGTATGCCGCGCCGGGTAATTGTTGCCAGCCGTGTTTCCAACGCCGCACGAGCACCACTAAAGGCACGTATGCGAAGCCGGAAACGATTGCCACGTAAGGCGCCGCGTTTGAGTTTGCGGGAATGCCGTTCTGCACGCAGTATCTCCACGCCTTCGATCCGCGCTGCCGACCAGTCGGGATCTGCCTTGCCCGGCAACTGCACGGAAAACCACTGCTCTGTGACCGCATGCCGATCCTTGAGTCCGGCATAACTGACCTCGCGCGGCGTGACACCGGCGAAACGTGCTAGCTGACGCGCGACCCACTCGGTGTTTGCATCGCGCTTGCGCACCCATAACCAGACATGTTCGCCAGTACCATCGGGTTCGCAGATGCCAATTTCCTGCACCTGAAAATCCTCTGGCTCAGCGCGCAATAGGCCTGTGCCTACCGGGCCGCCAAAGGCGTACGGCAGCGCGGGCGTGGCATCCGCGACAACGGGGATATCAACTGTTTCGGGTACTGTCACCTGATTATTCCATTCTGCGAAGTCATGTCAGACCACTGCCACTCCAAAAGCCCTCTCTCCCTTCGGGAGAGGGTTGGGGAGAAGGGACGTATATCTTTACATCAATAATGAAATACCAAGCATTTCATCCGAGACAGGCAATTTGCACACTAAGGATTAACCGTCTTGTATTACCTGCAAAAGCTGCCTGTCCGACAGCAGTGATATTCAAACTGAA
>JBGSOE010000374.1:0-2999 GCA_041739295.1 Thiohalobacterales bacterium
AGGCGAAATCCTCGCTGAGCACCCTGTCACGTCAAGCTGCGATGACATCTGCGCCGTCCTGTCACGATTCACAGGCGAAATCGAACAAATCCCGCCCATGCACTCGGCACTCAAACACCAGGGCCGCCCACTTTACGAATATGCGCGTGCCGGCATCGAAATCGAGCGCCCACCCCGAAAAGTGAAAATCAACGCGCTCGACCTCGTCGAATGCGCGCCCCCGGTTGTCGTGTTCGATGTGCAGTGTAGCGCCGGCACCTATATCCGCACCCTGGCACAGGACATCGGCGCAGCCCTTGGATGCGGCGCCCACCTCACTGGTCTGGCCCGTACAGCGGTTGGCGGATTCCAGCTCGCACAAGCACATAGCCTGACTGCGCTGGAAGCCCTCCCCGCCGACGAACGCACAAGCCTCTTGCTGCCGCTGGACGCCATGCTGACGCACCTCCCGGTTGTTGATCTATCTGCCGACGAAACGACGGCTCTGATACAAGGCCGCAGCGTGCCGTTTGCACTTCAACAACAAGGTCTGGTTCGCCTGTACGCGCCGGGAAACGACTTTATCGGTTTGGCAGAAGCCGTCGCGGGACAACTTGTTCCGCGACGACTCTGTAATACAGCAGAACGTGCCGCTCACGCCCAGACAGGGGCCTAATAGCCCCCCCAATCCAGTCGAGCACTTTTGCTCTCCGGACATACAAGCGGCGTTGCTCCCTTAACCGTGGAGAGCCAGTGCTCCGACTAATTGAAGTTGTAAACAGACTGATAGATTCGCGAATGCGTATTCTGGTAAAACCAGCCAATGCGTCCAATCTCAAATCCGTAACCTATTCCGATTGAACGTCTGCCAATGAATCGAGCGTCTCGGTTCGGCCATGAGCGGTCAATTACTGCGTGCTATGCAAATGTCCGGTGGCCAGTCTAAGCAGCCTTCAACGCCCCGGTTCAGCGGCGGCGCCTGAGCGCCGTCCGCTGCAACCGGTTGTTGGCTGGCGGCTCTTACTTCATCAATTCAATCTCACCCGGCCTCCACGTCTTGTCGAACCAGGGTTCGAGCGGGCCGTAGAGGCGCAGGATCATGAACCAGCCTTTGCCGGGGATCGTCTGGACCCAGTTGCTCTCAAAGCCGGTCGGCGCCACTGGCCCGAAGAACACGTCCACCGAGCCGTCGGGGTTGGGCTTCAATCCCTTGTCTTGGCTACTCACGCTCGGCGCCTTCTGGTCGGTCTGGACCATGGAGCGCGTCTGGTTGTCATAGACAATCACCGACCAGAAGTCCTTCACCGGGACGTTGGGCGGGAGGCGCATCTTGTAGCTCTTGCCGCCGTCGAAGGGGTTGCCGTTCGAGTCCTGCACAGACCACGGATACTGCGAGCCCTTGCCGACCATCTTCATCTCCATCGCCGGGGTGACGCCGGTGGCGAAGTAGTAATAGAAGATGTAGCCGTCCATGTTCGTCACGCCGGGCGCGCTCTCGAACTTGTAGCCGCCAAAGAATGGCAGACGCCACGGGCTATTCGGGTAAAAGTAGGCTTCCGGTGAGCGGATTTTGAAGGCGATGGTGCGGGCGGTGACGGCACCGATATTCGCGGCATCGGTAAGGATCTTTTTCATGCGCTCGTCGGGGGAGAAGGGCTGGCCTTTGACGATGCCGATCGAAGCGAACAGCCCGAGTATGGTGGGATCGGAGCCCTGCGGCGGCTCTTCCTGAATCACCTGATTGAGCATGTTCCAGAACGAATAGTCACCCGGCGCGACGAAGTTGGCCGGCACGCCCGAGGCGTTGACGAACTTCATTGCCGGGGGATTGGCGGCGTCGGAGAGCTGATAGATCTTGAGGTTCTTCTTGACTGATTCGACGCCGGGCTTGGTGGAGCCATTAACGACGAAGGCGCGAAAGAAGAACCAGTTGCCATAGGTGCTTGGGCGCAGGACGATGTATCCGGGTGGCACTTCACCCTTGTAATCGGGGGGCAGGACGAGGTACTTGCCGCCTTTGCCGCGGTCCTCGCCGGTCAGGCCCACATCGCCGACCCAGCGATACCAGAAGTCATTGATGCCGCCTAACACGTCGGGCGGAACCTCCATGACGAGAGGGCCTGTCTTGGTGTCGATCCAGATGAAGTTGTAGATCGTGTTGTCGTTGGCGGTGAGCTCGACTGTGCGGGGATCGACGAGGTTCTCCCAGATAACATCGGTCTGGTTGTCCGGCCCGAACTTGCGGAGCGAGTCGCGCATGCCTGCCTGGTTCACGATCGGGATGGCCATGAGGTAGGCCTGCAGGGCGCGCGAGCGATCGAGGTTGTCGTAGATTTTCTCAACGGTGTCGGCCGAAGGGTAGCCGTAGCTTAGATTAAGCGTGCCAATGGAACTCTCAATCTTGTCCGGCACCGCGACGCCCGGCGCGATTGGTGTGGTCATCTTCATTTGCCGCGAGTCCTCAGCGTAACTGCCGGTTGCCCATAAGAGGCAAGGCAGGGCCACCGTGAGAAAGTATTTGCTGAAGCCGTGTTTCATAAGTTTCTCCTTCCGTTTGAGATTGGTGATGGCCGCTGCCAGAGCCAGCTAACAGTTATTCAAGAGACCCATGGGTCCGGACATTTATTAATATAGAAACGGCTGTCATAGCGATTTATCTTGATGATATTTGAATATCTTCTGAGCGCCCGGTCTCTATATTACGTTATGAAAAAGGAGACCGGCAGCAGACGGATTATGCATCTGTTGAGAAGGCCAATTTATTGGCGATAAGTGTGGGGTTGGGTTTGGAATAGGCTGCTCTCGCCGCATGAACGGACGTTCATGGAACAAGCCTCGAAGGTCTCTTCAGGGTCGAAAGCGGGCGGTTTTGGCAGTCCGGTATTTGCGACTTTATTAGGTTAGATCAGCCAGCGATGCTCCCTCCTGCCTGTATCCGTCTTGCCCTGCCCGGTGTGTGGGAACGGCCAGGCGCACCCAACTTGAGCTGGGCGGTCCTTTCACGTAAAATGTGCGGTTTT
>JBGSOE010000386.1:0-4692 GCA_041739295.1 Thiohalobacterales bacterium
TGCGCCTGATGAACGGATAATGGCCTGAAAATATGCCATAAAACACCTGCTCTAGTGCCAAACATTGGCGCTTCAGGGCAAACATCACGTTGAACAGAGTGTATGCGACTGGAATCAGCACTTGTTCAGAGATTCCTTAGGAACCTCTGATTAATTTGATCAAGCGAGTAGATGCAAGGCGCGGATGGGCGAAAAAACGGAGTTTAAACGGAGTAAATGAGTATTTTGAGCCTGGCAGCAACGCGGCAGATGCCGCTTCAGCGAATTAATCAGAGGTTCCTTTACTCTAAAAACTGCCTGCGCTAGGGCAGCCTTTGCGTAATACACACTCACTACAGCGCGGACGCACCCGGCAGATATCTTTGGCATGCGCCACAATCAATGCATGATATTCATTGAAAATCGCCGTATCCGTTCCCAGGGCTTGTTCCAATGCACATCGCAACGGCTCATAACCCTCATTACCCTGAATCATTCCCAATCGCGCGAATAATCGACGCGTATAGGCATCGATGACAAACACCGGTCGCTCGAACGCATACAATAATATGTCGTCGGCAGTCTCCGGACCAACGCCATTGACGGTCAGTAGCGCGCGCCGCAAATCCTCGTTGGATTGTTTCGACAGTTCTGAATATCCACCGGCATCGGTATACCAGCGACAATAATTCCGCAGTCTTCTTGCCTTGATATTGAAATAACCCGAAGGCCGCAACCATTCAGCCAGTTGCGCCTCATCGACGGCAAGTATCCGCTCCGGTAACAAGACTGCATTCGCAGTAAGATTCGCTATCGCGCGTTCAACATTGACCCAAGCGGTATTTTGGGTAAGCACGGCACCGACCATGACCTCGAAGGGACTATTCGCCGGCCACCAGTTCTGAGGGCCATGACAGGTAAGCAGATGCTGGAAGGTATTGCGTAGCTTATGGGACGACAGCGCCGACCGCATCGCCCATCAGCTCCGCCGTTGGCGAGGTTGGCCAGGTCGAGATGGTCTGGCAGAAGTTTTAGCCTTCGGTTTAGCACTGGGCTTAACGCCAGCTTTAACTCCGGGCTTGATACCTGGCTTCGCTCCAGGCTTAGGTTTAGACGATTTCACGGTTTGCCGTGGCGCTACCGACGGCATCCCCGCCGCATTCCGTAACGCAGCGAGTTCACCGGCATCCAGATCGCGCCAGTGTTCAACCGGTAAGCGGCGACCGAGTTCGATGGGCCCATAGCGGACCCGGGTCAGGCGACTGACCTGCACGCCCTGGGATTCCCACAGTCGCCGCACCTCACGATTACGGCCTTCAGCCAGTACAACGTGATACCAGCGATTAGCACCGCTACCGCTACCGCCAGCGTCACGGATACTGATAAAACGTGCCAGACCATCCTCAAGCTCAACACCATGGAGCAGTCGCTCGAGGATCAGGCCATCAATTTCACCAAACACGCGCACCGCATACTCACGCTCAAGCTGCTGGGAGGGATGCATCAAGCGGTTCGCGAGTTCACCATCATTGGTGAGCAGGAGCAATCCCGAGGTGTTGATATCCAGACGACCAACACTGATCCAACGTCCCGAGGCCAGCCTGGGCAGGTGATCAAAGATCGTCGGCCGCCCTTCGGGATCGCTGCGCGTGGTGATTTCACCAAAGGGTTTGTGATACGCAATAACTCGCTGCGCCTGAGGTGGCGCCAAGGTCAGTGCTTTGCCATCAATGACAATCGCTTCAGTTCCGTCGACCGAGCAACCGAGTTCGGCAATCACACCGTTGACCTGAATACGGCCATCGCGAATCCAAGCCTCGATTTCACGACGCGAACCGAGCCCCGCGCGGGCCAGAACTTTCTGCAGCCGTTCGCTCATAGTTTTATCCCCGGGAAGCCGGGTTAGTGAAGTGTCTCAGGTGCCTGGAAATGTTCCAGGTCGATCTCAGCAGGAAGGAAGTCGGTATCGTCAGGCAAGGTCGGCATATCGATTGCCGTGTCATCGCGGAATGCCGCGATCGCCTGGCGGCGACCACCTTCGAGTGGTCCGAAATCAAGCTCAGCGTTGATACTATCAATGTCGCGTAGCTCAGCCAGGCTCGGTAAATTCTCGAGGGACTTCAGGTTGAAATAATCCAGGAATTCGCGCGTCGTCCCGTACATGGCCGGCCGACCAGGGACATCGCGATGAGCCACTACGCGAACCCACTCACGCTCTTGCAGGGTTTTCATGATAGAGGTGCTGACGGCCACGCCACGAACATCTTCGATCTCGCCGCGGGTGATCGGCTGTCGATAAGCAATCAGCACCAGCGTTTCCAACAAGGCACGAGAATATTTAAGCGGCTTTTCTTCCCACAGTCGCGAAACCCAGCGCTCCATGGTCTGCTTCACCTGAATGCGGAACCCGCTGCCCACTTCGATGACTTCCAGTCCACGCTCGGTGTAATCGGTAGCAAGCTCTTCCAACGCCGCACGCAGGGTGGGGACGTCTGGCTGATCCGATTCCGGGAACAGGCCGCGCATCTCATCGAGAGAGAGGGGACGTCCAATCGCCAGTAAGGCGGCTTCAAGGATGTGTTTAAGAGAGATGTCAGTCATATATATATTCAACATGTTACAAGATATTTATAAAGCGATAGATGCTAAGCCTGCGCACTGTCCGCGCTGGTTTCGAAGTCTTCCGGCAGCTGTGCGTGTCCGCCCGCTGCCTTCACGTAGATGGGGCCGAACTCTTCCGCCTGAATCAACTCAAGCAGCTGCTCTTTGATGAGTTCCAAGATCGCAAGCAGGGTTACGACCACACCCATCCGCCCTTCCTCGACAGTGAACAGAGTTTGAAATTCCACGAACTTGTCAGCGGTGACCATACTCAACACATTCGACATACGTTCGCGCACAGATAACGTTTCCATCTGAATATGGTGATGGGTAAACATATCTGCGCGTTTCATGACATCACGGAACGCTAATAGCAATTCCTGTAGGTCGATATCCGGGTGTTGCTTGGTCTGCTGCCGCTCCGGCACCTGCGCAGAGACGGGGAACACATCGCGTCCAACCTGCGGCAGTGCGTCCAGATCCTCGGCAGCTTGTTTGTAACGTTCGTATTCCTGCAGTCGGCGCACCAATTCCGCACGCGGATCTTCTTCCTCACCCTCGATACCTTCCGGGCGCGGCAGCAACATGCGCGATTTGATCTCAGCCAGCATGGCCGCCATCACCAGATATTCCGCCGCCAGCTCCAGGCGGATCTCTTCCATCAGGTCTATGTAGACAATGTACTGATGGGTGATCGCGGCAATGGGAATATCGAGGATATCCAGGTTCTGCCGTTTGATGAGATAGAGCAGTAGATCCAACGGGCCTTCAAAGGACTCCAGGATGACTTCCAGCGCATCGGGCGGGATGTATAGATCGTGCGGTAGCGTGGTGACCGCAGAACCCTGCACGATGGCGAACGGCATCTCTGCCTGATGGGGCTGTTCGCGAATCTCGGCGGGGCTCTCAGTATCACTCATCAGATTTAATCCTAAAAAATCATTTCAGCCACGGAATCACACGAAAGACACTGAAACACAGTATCTTCCTGGAGCGACTATTCACCCCCTTGCGGGTGATGGATGTGCCAGCGTGAAACTTATGATCTTGTCCGTGTTTTTCCGTGTGATTCCGTGGCAAATGCGGTTTATAGGTTAAAATAGTGTTCTGTATTTAGGCTGGATTGGGGCGATTTTACCGGAATTACTCTGCTCGTGCCGGGGCAATTCTGAATTATATTTTTTATTTATAATTCAAACACATTACGGAACGAACTTCATGCAATGTCTCACGTGCAACGGCACGTGCAGCGTCGCAGCCCTCCTCCACAATACCGCGAACCAAACTCGGATTGGACAGATACTGCTCAGCACGCTGACGGATCGGTTCCAATTCGAGCAGCACCGCATCGATCACCGGCTGTTTGCAGTCCAGGCAACCGATGCCCGCGCTGGTACAGCCAGCCTGTACCCAATCGCGCACATCCTCATTCGAATACACCTGATGCAGCTGCCACACCGGGCATTTTTCTGGCGTGCCAGGGTCCGTGCGTCGGACACGTGCAGGATCGGTCGGCATGGTGCGCAACTTCTTCGCCACCTGCTCCGGCTCCTCGCGCAGGGCAATGGTATTACCATAGGACTTGGACATCTTCTGACCATCCAGTCCCATCATTTTGGAGGCTGGCGTCAACATGGCCTGCGGCTCGGGCAGGATGATACGGCCACTGCCTTCGAGATAACCGAACAGACGTTCGCGGTCACCGATGGTCAGGTTCTGTTGCTCCTCCAACAGCGCCTTTCCAACTTCCAGAGCCTCGGCATCGCCCTGCTCCTGATAGCGCTTACGCACGTCGCGATATACCTTCGCGCTCTTCTTGCCCATCTTTTTGATGGCCGCCTCAGCCTTGTCCTCGAAATCCGGTTCCCGGCCATAGAGATGATTGAAGCGGCGCGCAACTTCGCGCGTCAGCTCCACGTGTGCAACCTGATCATCGCCGACCGGAACGCCCAAGGCGCGATAAATCAGGATATCCGCACTCTGCAGTAACGGGTAACCCAGAAACCCATAGGTGGCCAGATCCATACCTTTGAGTTTTTCCTGCTGATCCTTGTAGGTCGGCACGCGCTCCAGCCAACCCAAGGGCGTTATCATCGACAACAGCAGATGCAG
>JBGSOE010000396.1:0-2869 GCA_041739295.1 Thiohalobacterales bacterium
CCCCCGCTTGGAGAGCTTAGCCACCCCCTCCCCAACCCTCTCCCGCCCCAGCGGGAGAGGGAGTTATCCCCTCTCCCCGCTTGCGGGGAGAGGGTTAGGGAGAGGGGAGTTTGTGTCATCCCGATTGGTAATGATCAATAAACCTCACTGCTGTCCAATTAACGCCACCTTGTCATACCGGACTTGATCCGGTATCCAGTCAGTCGTTGAAACCCCTGGATTCCGGCCTGCGCCGGAATGACGGGAAGTTGTTATCGATTTTCATGTTGCCACTGCCAACTAACACGTTGTTTCTCAATCACTGCACCACCTTACGGTAGAACAACAAAAAGTTAATGGGACAGCAGTGAATAAACCTATAAATCGGATTTGCCACGGAATCACACGGAAAAACACGGGCAAGATCATCAGCTTCACGCCAGCACCCGCAAGATGGTGAATAGTCGCTCCAGGAAGACACTGTGTTTCAGTGTGTTCCGTGTCTTTCCGTGGCTGAAATGATTTTTTTTAGGATAAATAATCAGGGTTTCCTTATTCATCATCAGCTCTGCAACCCACGTAGCGCGAGGATACCCAATGCCGCCAACGAGGATAACGGCAGCGGACTCCAGCGGCTTTTCATGGTTTTCAGGATGAGTTCCGCACCATAGAACAGCAACACCAGTTTCACAATCACCGGGACCAGATGGTAGGTCTCGCGGATATCCTCCGGGATTACCCCGATCGACAGCATTGCAAGAATCACCAGGAAATCCGTGGGCGTGATCTTGAACGTAGTGTCGAGCCGATAGCGCACGACCATCACCACTGCGACCGCCAGCAATCCGAAATAGGTAAATTCAATATTCCTGAGCAGATCATCGCCCACTGGCGGCGACCCCATCTCGAACAGATAGGTCACAAACGCGACGCTTACAAAAATCAACAACCGCAACATCAGGAACCACGCCTTGTAGCCCAGGATGAGACGAACCGCCAGCAGCATAAATGCAATCGCCGCTAACACGCCAAAATCCTTGGGTATGCTCGACGCACCGAGCGCCCCGCCCAAAAGAAAGGCCGGGAGCATCAGCATCAGGAACACCAAAGGGCCTTCCTGAAAAATCACGCTTTCCCGCACCACCTTCAACACTCGGGCAAAACGGTAATCTGAGGCCGGCTGCACTGACTCCAGCCGGACGTAGCGCACCAACCTAATGAAGAGTACGACCGCGCAGCAGGCGGCCAGATAAATACCCGCAAGCACAAGGTCCGACTCATATCTTAGAAACAACGCAGCCCCGACGAATAACCCCTGCAGGATATAAATCGATGCTACTGCCTCGTAGTGATGCAGGCCACTGGCGAGCAACTTATGATGTAAATGATTGCGGTCTGCTGAGAACAGCGGTTTCCCAGCACGCTTCCTCTGAATCATTACGCTCACTGTATCCAGAATGGGCAAGCCTAGTATCAGTACCAGCAACATCGGGCTCATTGCCGGGTTCACGTTCTGGGTAAGCAGCACGACCATAAAACCCAGGGTGTAGCCCAGAAACTGACTGCCCGTATCCCCCATGAACACACTGGCCGGATGGGTGTTATAGCGCAGAAAACCGCAGATCGCGCCACTGACCGCCAGCGCGAGCAGAAGCAAAGCATCACCCTCCGCCAGGTAGGCCAGGAGTGCGACCACACCTATGCTCAAAAGCGCGACACCCGATGCCAGCCCATCCAATCCATCCGCAAGGTTGATCGCATTGGTAATACCCACCAGGAACAGGACCGTCAAGGGCATGGCGATGAAATCCGGCAAGCCACCGGCCGGCCCAAACGGGATATACCGGATGACCACATCGCCCACAACCACTACGAGTACTGCCGCAGCGATCTGCCCGGCAAACTTCAGGCGATAGTCCAGGTCCGCACGATCATCCCAGACACCAAAAATCGTAATGATGAGGACACCGCCCAGGAAGGCAATTATCTGGGAATCGAGATTCAGCCAGGCCAAGATGGGTACGACGGTACCGACTACCACAGCCAAGCCGCCAATGCGGGGGATCGGCGTGACATGCACCTTGCGGGGGTCGGGCGCATCAATAAACCCGAAGTGCTGCGCATGCTTCATGAGCAGCGGCATGAGCGCCACCGTCAGGAGCATAGCAACCAGGAATACCAGAAATAACATGCGTCTAGTCAGGAACGTACTGAGACAAGGGTTCTGCTATCTCGTGCGCAAACGCCCGCAGCCGGGCATCCCCTGCCTCGGCATCCTCTCCCGGTTGCAATACCGTGGTGAGACGCACTAGCGCTCCGTCAGAACGGTTGCGCACAAGCCCATCCAACAACAGGTACCATTTCACGGCAAATTCGCTGGTAATGATCCGATCACGTTGCTTGAACCAGTAATAGACCAGCTGACGATGCTCGCCCATGCGGATAATGAAACGGTTGACCTGTAAACCGTCATCAAGCGCGGCCTGCGTGCTTGACTCTATCCGCCAGCCACCACCGGGCAAACAAGAACGCGGCGAATGCACCGATGCCCCGGAGCGCTGTGACCCGTAGTAGGCGACATACAAATTCACAGACCTACCATCCTCGCCCTGATAATCCGCAATGATGTAGTCATCGAGTTTGAGGACGTCAAGCACAACACTTTGCAGCACATCATTACGCCCATGCCAGCCACCCAAGTCACTGGGAAAATCTGCAAAATCCATGCGCTTGGGTATAATCTCTGCGCGCTCCCCCACAGCCAGCGCCCCCGTCGCACCCGCCACAAGAATGGCAACCACCGCGAATAAATGACGCGGAAGACTACGCGATATTATTGAGGCATTAGAGGGGGTTGGCATTGGAAGATCCATTCCGAAGATTTCTCGGA
>JBGSOE010000422.1:0-2264 GCA_041739295.1 Thiohalobacterales bacterium
GTTTCTGGCCGGCCGACCAGTATCAGCCTGGCTGCAACCCGCCCAGCTTCGACAAGCAGTTCGTGCGCGACTGGCTGGAGGCCAGCGGCTGGGACAAGCAGGCGCCGGGGCCGGCGCTGCCTGACGAGATCGTCGCAAAAACCAGCGAAAAATACCGCGATGCGATGTCTCGATTGCTGGGATAGTTTCTGCAGCAACGAAATGAACGCAAGTTAGTAGACCTCAATCTCGACCAGTTCGATCGGAGCCACACTTTCATTCTTCAGTGACAATTCCTCATTGGCCTCGACCCATCTGAAGTGACCGGGTTCGAAGTCCCACAGTCGCGCTGGCTTGCCTTCCGGCTTTTCACTGATTCGACCGGACGATATCGCAAAGACTGCCGTTCGGGCGGGACGTGTGAACCCGTCGGCCGACTCCCCAGGATTCAACCGGAGGCGGTAGATTCGGCCCCGTGAATTCTCCAGCGCGACTTCGAACGGAGGAAAACGACTTTCAGATGCGCTCGCGGCGCCAGCCGCCGGCGGCGTCAACAACTCCGTGGCAATGACATGCACTGTGTCTTCGCCGGAGGCGATGACTCGATGCGCGTAGGGTCCAGTAGACGTCGGGGTGAAACTCACGGAGCCCACCGGCGTCTTGGTAGCCACCGGCTTGCCGCGGAAAGGTTCGTTTGTAATTTCGGCGTTTCGAAAAAAGACGAAGAAAGCGTCGTAAAGGTGCTCATGGAACAGCGAGGCCTTTCCTCTTGGAAGAACAACCTCAATGACGCGCACGCTGTCATTGTCCAACCTGATCTTGTGGTCTGGCTCTGCCGTAATGGGAACCACTCCGTCCGGAGGCGCTGCCACCGAGGACATTGGCGCGAGGAATCCCATGCAAAATAGAATGAGTGCTGCAACTAATAGAACCGCATGACGGGCTTGAGCGGAATTCAGCATAATCGGTTCTCCTCGTAATCGAGTCCCTCACTTTGGCCAGCTAAGGCACACAATATTCCAAGGGTGGCATGTTAAGATCGATGGAACTCCTGAACTACCAATAAGTTCTGTTCTGTTTATTAGTTTGTGTCCTCCAATACCGCAAGGGCGCCTTATTCCCTGACACCTTACGACGACCGATAGTGTCTTGTGTTGGAATCACCCCACCGTGAACGACGAGGCCGCCTTGCCGGTTCATGCCCGCGTCAGCCAGGTTCCCCACGCGAGTGCCTGGTTAGAAGAAACAGGCGCCGGGCGGGCGCTCCCAAACGCGATCGTTGCGACAACCGGCGAGAAATACAGCGTAGCGATGACGCGACGACTGGCCAAGCCCAGCCGCCGCAAATGATACAAGGCGGTCTACTTCAGAGTCGCATTCAGATAATCCGCGACGGCGGCCACCATCTCCGGTTCATGCCCGCTATAGAAATGGTCGGCATGGGGGACCACCTGCTGTTTTGAACCCGCGGCTTTAAGGCTGTCCTTGCGCTTCTTTGCGTTGGTGAGCACCAGCGGCTGATCGTTATCGCCATACAAGTCGAGCACCGGCACCCCGATCCCAGCATACTTATCGAGGGGAGCCCCCAGGCTGACCCACGCTTTCACCGCCGCATCAGGCTTGCCGGCGAAATAGGACCTGCTCATGCTCGATCCTATGCTGTGGGAAACGATCGCCAGTTGCCTAAACCCCTTGGCTTTGAGAAACGCAACCGCCTCGGCGATGCGCTCGGCCGCCTCGGGAAACGTCGGCGGATAGTCTTCCCCCTTGGCATCCGCGGCCAGAATCGGCATCTGGATCGACAAAGTGGTGAAGCCGCGGTCGGCCAGTTCGGTGCGAAGGGTGCCGATCATGCCCCAGTCGGGATGGATGCCCATGCCATGAACGACGATGACCGCCTTGTCGGAGCCGGCTGCTGGCGTGAACAGCGTCAGAAACTTGTGGTGTCCGCGCGGGGTCTGCAGGTAGACCGGGTCACCCACCACCACACCGGGCACCACCTCGTCCGCCCACTTCTTCTCGCGGGCATAGTCGGGCACGTCCGTTGCACCCATGGCGGCCATGGAAAAAAGCGCTGCCATACCAACGACAACACTTAATAGTATGTTTTTCTTCATCTCTTCTCCTTTGAGGATTAAAGTTCACTTGCCATATGCCCGATATTTCAATGAATCCGGGGTTTTATCAACGGTTTTATCATTCAGCAAGGTAAAAACTTCAAGTGGCTTCCAAACCGTTGCGCGTCGTGCCTTCCGCCGTGCCTCCCGCGCCACCGCGCGGCACCC
>JBGSOE010000425.1:0-29062 GCA_041739295.1 Thiohalobacterales bacterium
CCGGCGCGGAGCGCCTGCTGTGCGGCTCCCGCCAGGCGCTGCTGCCACTGCACGCTAAGCTGCTCACGTTCGCTCTCACTCAGGGGTTTAGGCTGCGGGGCACCGCCACGGTTCGGGTCCAGCTCGGCCTCCGGGCTCTCACCCTGCCCGCTCTGCTCCTGGGGTGTACCATTCTGCCCCGAGCTACGTCCGCCATCACTGTCCTCGTTGTCGTAGACATGTTGATCGAGCGTCTCGGTGTTCTCATCCATATCGGCGATGGATGGATAGACCTCTTCTGCGGTGAGACCATCGAATTGGTCAAGATACAGCGCCCCCGGCGGTGGTTTCAAACCGTCCTTGATCAGCAATGGATTGATCGCCAGATCACAGGCCAAATCCCAACGGTGTTTGGTGCGGTGTTCGCGACGGGCGAAATGCGATAACGCACAATGCAACGCTTCGTGTGCGAGCATGAACTGGGCTTGATCTAGGGTCAGACCTTCGATATACGCGGGGTTGTAATAGAAGGAACGCGCATCGGTCGCAGTAGTCTTACACCACTTCGGATCAGCGGCCACCATAGGCAGGCGCAGCACCAATGCACCGAGAAACGGTTTATCCAGAATCAGGCGAGTTCTGGCCGCGCTCAATTTGGTATCAATGTCTGCGCTCATATCAACTGACCCTATGGCAGTGCATCAATCACATGTCATACAGCATGACGTCTGCGACCGCCTTGGCCCAGGCTGAAAACTGCGGCACGCTGAACAACTCCTGCCCGATAGCATGGTGCATATCGGAAATCATCATCACACCCATCTCGCGCTGCGGGAAGGTGGCTGCATAATCGATGATATGACCATACACAGTATTCGCATCCGGCGTATTGCGCGCACGCAGCGCCCGCCCTACCAATGCACAAGCGACCGCATATTGCAGATCAATCTCGCGCGGGACCGGCACCTGCTCGCCACGCACTATGGCATCTATATCGGGTAATTTATCCAGATTGTCGACGAAGGCTGCGAGCTCAATACCGGCCGCTGGGCCAACGCAGGCCTGCAATGTCGCCACCAACAGATTCGGGTGGTCACCGAATTTGTGCAACGCACGATGCGCGAATTCCCAGGAACGCGGTGAGGGGAAGGCGACTGGATTGTGGGCCGGATCGAAATCGAATAACAACTCAGGCCGAAAGCGCAGAAACGCGATCAGTCGCTCATCCATACCATTGGCATAGGCCCAGGCGACCCAGTCATCAAGATTGGTTTCCAGTTCGAAATGAGAGAACCGGTTGGCCAACGGTGCCGGCATAGTATAGGTCACTCCACGGTCA
Organism: Thiohalobacterales bacterium; assembly: GCA_041739295.1. Taxonomy (GTDB): domain Bacteria; phylum Pseudomonadota; class Gammaproteobacteria; order Thiohalobacterales; family Thiohalobacteraceae; genus JAHJQQ01. The sequence continues at coordinate 1,319 of JBGSOE010000425.1, forward strand.
CCTTGCCGATTGCCCGCGGCAAAAATTGCCCAGCCGTCCGGTACGCGATACTCACCCAGGCGACGATCCAGAATCAACTGATAAGCCGCCGCCGATACGCTGGGAGGCGCAGAGGTGATTTCGTCCAGAAACAGAATGCCGTACTGCCCATGGCGTTCAACATCCGGCAGGATCGCCGGCACCGCCCACTCCACGAAATCCCCAACTCGGAACGGTATACCACGCAGGTCGCTCGGCTCCATCTGGGACAGGCGAATATCGATCACGGCGGAACCATGCAACACCGCAATCTGCGCAATCATTTGCGACTTACCGACGCCCGGAGGACCCCAGACCATCACTGGCGTGTGATGCCCCTCGCTGGCACTCAGAAATTCTCGATCCAGTACGCTCAGCAACTGCGACGGACGCATGCAGCCTCTCCTTCAGGGTCATCTGCGCCCTGGCAGACCGGGCGCAAAGAATTATGTGACGCCGGCACACCATTGTGCGGCCGGCAAGAACGCTATCTTACGCACTTCCTGAGCAAAATACATAAGGCTAAGCCGCTGAAATCCTGCACCATACTCCCGGAAATTGCAGAACATACTCGCCTCAGACGCGCAGCAGAAACACACATCAATAGCTAAATAAACCCGCCCCACTGTCGATAGCTGTGGAGAGTCGCGCGGCACGCATTAACACGCTGTAGCCAACGGAGGCAGCGCGTGGCAATAACGACAACGACAATCGAGGTATCTCATGGGGCATCGCCCACGCATTTTGGTTTGCGAACACGACGTCCTGCTCAGCAAGCAGCTTTCCCACACGCTCGAAGGTGCGGGATTCTGGATCGACATTGCGCATACCGCGCAGCAAGCGCTGAAGAAGCTTGCAACCCGCCAGTATCAGGCAATGACCCTCAATCTATTGCTGGAGGATCAGGACGCCCTGTCCTTCAGTCATGAACTGCGCGTGCTCGGCATGCGTATACCTATTCTTGTGATTTCGGCCAGCACGCAGCCCAAAATGGCGCCGCGCCTGATCCGTAATATGGAAATCGACCAGGATCAGGTGAGCGACACCCATCCTGAACCTGACTGGGTGCGTAAGGCTGCCGATCAGGCAAGGTTTATTTTTGCTGTGAAGTCCGCCTGTCAGCGCTCGCGCGACTTTCATCCGCGAATTCTGCACGTAGAGGCAGACCGATTCAGCGCCAGTTTGGTGAAGGCAGCGTTGCGCGATTCTGTGGACCTGATCCAAGCGTGTGATACGATAGAGCTGGATGAGGCGTTGGATGCACCTTGCTATGACCTTGCCCTACTCAACCCAGAAATGGGCGATATGGGTGCTGAAGAAGTGTTGCACCGCATTGTAGCGCTATGCCCTGAAACACCCGTCATCATGCATACACGGTATCAGTTGGCACTGAGCCCGCAAGACGATATTGATGACTGCGCACAAACCGGGCCGAACCTGATCACCGCATTGCGCACATTACTACTGCACGCCATGCAGGTACCACTGCGCGCGCAAGCCTAAGATCACAGCTCCGAAACTACAAACCCTATCAACCGCGCAGCGGCGTAACCTCGCCCTGCGCCCTGTAGCGAAGATAGTCACTCAAAATCTGCGCATGATCAAAGGCCAGCGACGGCACCATTGCTGGATCGAAGATCTGTAGGTTCAAAGCATCATCCTGTGCCTGCGGATTACCCTGTGCCGTAGCGACATAAACGGCACTCACGGTATGCATGCGGCTATCGCGCGCCGGATCAGAGTAACAGCCCAACAAGGTCTGGAGCTCGACAACAAGACTAGTTTCTTCCTGCGCCTCACGCCGAGCCGCGACTTCCAGACGCTCACCGACGTCGACAAATCCACCTGGCAATGCCCAACCATAAGGTGGGTTGCGGCGCTCGATCAACACAATGGGGCGATTGGGACGATCAATCAGTTCGATGATCACATCCACGGTTAATAAGGGCGTGACGGGGAGTGGCATCGAGTTAACGTCCGCGTAGCCGCTGCCAATCACGGCGCGATCGCTTGTCGGGCCGCCCGCCCGGGACGGGCTCAGATGCAACCTGCAAGCGACGTTCTTCGCGTAATGTCTGGCGCGCGGCAATACTGGATTCTTGTTCGACGTAGAGGGTACGCGCATGTTCTGCCGAACCACGCTGCAACGCCAGCGCTTGGACGTTGATCACAAAGGATTCGGTACCTTTCTGAATACGTAGCTCATCCCCACAACGTACCTGCCGGGAAGGTTTTGCGCGCTCGCCGTTGATATGCACCTTGCCGCCGTCAATCGCTGCCGCAGCCAGTGCACGGGTCTTAAAAAAACGCGCTGCCCACAACCATTTATCAAGGCGTACGCGTAGTTCTTCTAGAGGTGATGGCATTGGGGTATCACGATGCTAGTGGCTTATGTATCAGGCAGAAAGTGCAATCCGCGCAGCCTCGCGCAACTGTTTAAGGGGGACCGCACCATCCAGCCGCTGTTCACCAATGAAAATCGTCGGCGTTGCTTTCACGCCCAACTCCTGCGCGACAACCTGAAACTGTTTCAGGCGCTCAGTAAAGCGTGGCTCAGACCAGGCCGACTGCACATTCTCTTCCGACATGCCAGCATTTGCTGCCAGTCGTTTCAATAATTGAGTATCGCCGATATTTTTTTTGTTCGTGAAAAATGCTGCGAACAATGCATTATGCAGCGCGTAGAAGACCTCGCGTCCCTGCTCTTTCGCGGCCTCAGCCAGCAATAATGCCTGCCGCGAATTAGTCGTAAAGTCATGCTCTGCGAACACCAGACCATCGTCTTCCGCCAGCTTCGAGAGCGCCATCATCATGGTTTGCCAGCGCTGCGGATCGTAATCTAGTTGACTAACAGGCATACCCGCTGCCGGAGTTTCCGGATGAATTTCCAGAAAGCACCAATTCACGCGCAGATCATATTCATCGCGCAGCCGGTCCAAGCGGGCGGCGCCGATATAACAGAACGGGCAGATAACATCCGAAAAAACGGTGACTCGTAATTCGGGTTTTTCTGCCGCGTCTGTCATTTGCTTATTACTACTTGGCTGCAAGCTTCATCAGTAAGCCATTCAGACGTCCTACGAATCCAGCCGGATCGTCGAGTTGCCCACCTTCGGCCAGCATGGCCTGATCAAATAACACGTGACTCCAATCACCGAATCGATCTTCATCCACTTCGGATTCCAATTGACGTACCAGCATATGCTGCGGATTGATCTCTAGGATCGGCTGCGATGTTGGTATCTCATGCCCGGCCTGACGCAATACTCGTTGCAGATGCACCGCCATATCTTGCGCCTCCAGCACCAGACACGCCGGCGAATCGGTAAGGCGATGACTGAAACGTACCTCTTTCACCTTATCGCCCAACGCCTTCTGCATACGCTCCAGTAACGGCTTAAGTTCTTCCTCCGCCTGTTTGGCAGCTTCCATATCTTCCTTATCACCCAGCTTATCGAGATCCAAGTCACCTTTCGCCACCGAGGTCAGCGCCTTGCCATCGAACTCGGTCAGGTGCGACATCATCCATTCATCGACGCGATCCGACAGCAGCAATACTTCGATACCTTTCTTGCGGAACACTTCAAGATGCGGGCTCTTCTTCGCGGCGGCGTAGCTGTCGGCACTGATGTAATAGATCTTATCCTGCCCTTCGACCATGCGACCGATGTAATCCTGTAGTGACTGCGTCTGCTCTTGCGAATCAGCGTGTGTCGAGGCAAAGCGCAGTAATTTTGCAATACGTTCGCGATTTCCAAAATCCTCAGCAGGCCCTTCCTTGATGACCTTGCCAAATTCTTTCCAGAAGGTTGCATAGCGTTCCGGTTCTTTTTCTGCCAGATCTTCCAGAACACCGAGCACCTTCTTGACCGAGGCCGAGCGCAGCGTATCGATAAGTTTGTTGTGCTGCAGAATTTCACGCGACACATTCAACGGCAGATCATCTGAATCAATTACACCGCGAACGAAGCGCAAATAGTGCGGCATAAGTTGTTCGGCATCGTCCATGATGAATACGCGTCGCACATAGAGCTTGATGCCATGGCGGTTGTCACGATCCCAGAGATCGAAGGGTGCGCGCTGCGGGACATACAACAGCGAGGTGTAGGTCTGATTGCCCTCTACATGGTTGTGACTCCAGGCCAATGGATCTTCAAAATCGTGGCCTACATGCTTATAGAACTCTTTATATTCTTCGTCGCTGATGTCTTTTTTCGGCCGCGCCCATAAGGCTGAGGCGCTATTGACAGTTTCAAAGTCGTCTTTCTTGTCGTCACCCGTTGCCGGCATTTCAATGGGCAGCGAGATGTGGTCGGAGTATTTACGAATAATGCCGCGCAGACGAAAGGCATCCAGGAACTCGTCTTCACCGTCGCGCAGATGCAGGATGACTTGAGTACCGCGCGTGGCCTTATCAATGGTCTCCAGAGAGTAGCTACCCTCACCATCCGACTCCCAGCGCACGCCATGCTCATGCCCGAGCCCTGCACGTCGCGTGATCACTGTGACCTTGTCGGCAATGATGAATGCGGAATAAAAACCCACGCCGAATTGGCCGATCAGTCGCGCATCCTTGGCCTGATCACCGGTCAGCGATTCGAAAAACTGGCGGGTACCGGACTTGGCAATGGTGCCGATGTTATCGACCACCTCGGCACGGTTCATACCGATACCGTTATCCGTGATCGTTATGGTCTTTTGTTCTTTATCGAACTGGACACGTATCTTGAGTTCGCTGTCATCTTCATACAGCGCGTCATCCGCCAAGGCCTCGAAACGCAATTTATCGCAGGCATCCGAAGCGTTAGAGACCAGTTCGCGGAGAAAGATTTCTTTGTTTGAATACAGCGAGTGGATCATCAGGTTCAGCAATTGCCGAACCTCGGTCTGAAACTCCAGGGTTTCTTTATGGGCCTCCACAGACATATCAGAACCTCTCCAAATACATGATTTATAAAAATGATTGGCAAGCGTAACTTGCTTCATCACAGATGGGGACGGCCTAAGGTGAATTCAAGCCGTGACGGGTACGCCTTCGTGTTCTAGTAACCAGCGTTTGATCGCCAATTCCGGCCCGCTGGTGGCACCGCTGTAGCCTCCCGTACCCGTGCGGGAGACGACGCGATGACAGGGTATGAGTATGGGGATGGGATTCTTTCGACAGGCCTGCCCGACGGCCCGGGGAGAAGAGGCGATTTTCTTTGCCAAATCACCATAGGAGCAGACAGTTCCGACCGGTATCGACTGCAACGCAGACCAGACCTTTTGCTGATGAGCCGTTCCCAACGGTATCAGTGGGAGATGGAAGGGTGTCTTTGGATTCGTGAAATAGGCCAGCAAGACATTCACTATCCGCCGCGCAGCGAGCGTTCTCGCGGGTCTTGAGCGTCCGCGAGCCCCTAGAAAATCGAGCGCAATGAGTTGATCCGACTCATCCAGACACACACCGATGCGGCCAATGGGGCTGGTCATAATGGCTTGGTATTCCATATTAGGCATGTCAATCAATCCTTGATTAGACTTTATTCTGGGCAATATAAATGGGCGTCATGCTGCACATGACGCCCATTATAGCTGCTAGATCCGTACTGTACCGGCCCTAGATGGGCCGGTGTGCATTAGAGCTTTTCTTTGATGCGGGCCGATTTGCCCTGACGATCGCGCAGATAGTAAAGCTTGGCGCGACGCACATCACCGCGACGTTTGACCTCGATGCTGTCGATGGCCAAGCTGTAGGTCTGGAACACGCGTTCCACACCCTCGCCGTGGGAGATCTTGCGCACCGTGAAGGCCGAGTTCAGGCCGCGGTTGCGCTTGGCGATGACCACACCCTCGAAGGCCTGGGTACGCTCACGGTTGCCTTCCTTGACCTTGACGTTGACGACGACCGTATCGCCAGGTCCAAAGGCCGGAACTTCACGACCCATCTGTTCCTTTTCCAGTTGTTCGATGATGTTGCTCATGACCATAACCTCTAAATGCGCCAGTAGTGATTAGCCTGCTGACTGTTCCTGCTCCTGAATATATTCCTCCAGAAGCGCCTGTTGTTCCTGGGTCAGCATCAACCGATCCAGTAATTCCGGCCGCCGCTGCCAAGTTCGTCCCAGGGACTGCTTAGCGCGCCAGCGCATAATTTCACTGTGATGTCCGCCCATCAATACCTGCGGCACCACCATGTCATCTATAGATTCGGGCCGTGTGTAGTGCGGGCAGTCCAGCAGCCCCTCGGAAAAGGAATCCTGCTCAGCCGAATCTTCATCACCCAACGCGCCCGGCTGCAATCGCGCACAGGCATCGATCATTACCATCGCGGCCAACTCACCGCCGCTCAGCACATAATCACCGATCGACCATTCCTCATCAATCTCCTGCGCATGCAGGCGCTCATCGATACCTTCGTAACGACCCGCCAGCAGCACCAGGCCCGGTTCCGCAGCAAGCTCCCGCACACCCTCTTGGGTCAGCGGCCGACCTTGCGGCGACAGGTAAATCACCCGTGCGGCCTGCGACCCGGCACGAACCGCGCGAAGTACATCCCGCAACGGCTCATAGCGCATCACCATGCCGGGACCACCCCCGTAGGGCCGATCATCCACCGTTCGGTGCCGGTCATGGGTGTAGTCACGCGGATTCCAGGTATGCAGCTGCATCAAACCGCGCTGCACGGCCCGACCGGTCACACCATATTCGGCTACCTGCTGGACCAGCTCCGGGAACAACGTCACGACGTCAATCCGCATATCGAATCTCCGCCGATTTCGGCACATTCAGCGCTGAGCACCAGGTACCGGAGGACTCAATAATCAGGGTCCCAGTCGACTTTCATCACACCCTGCTGGAGATCAACGTTGAGTATGACCTCTCCCTGCACGAACGGGATGAGCCGCTCACGATCACCTTTAACCACCACAACATCATTGGCGCCGGTCTGGAACAGGTGATCCACAGTCCCTAACTCGACACCGGCATTGGTCACAACCCGCAGACCTTCCAAATCTGCCCAGTAGTATTCTCCGGGCGCGGGCGCTGCCAACTGCTCGCGACGGACCGCAATATCCTTGCCTAGCAAGGTGACTGCTGCATCGCGGTCATCATAGCCCGCAAGATTGACGACCACACTCTTACCTTGCGTTCGGCCTGTGACAACCTTCATCGGCTGCCATTGCCCGTCGATATTCACCAACCACGGACTGTAGTCGATGACATTCTCACGTGGATCGGTATAGGAAAAGATCCGCAACCAACCTCGCACGCCATACAAACCACTGATACGCCCGATGACCACCATGCCAGATTGGGCGTCGGCCATCTTCGTATCTATCATCAAGCTCAGGCGCTCTGCTTGAGTTCCTGCTTGATCAGTCCAGCAACGCGATCAGACGGCTGTGCGCCCTGCGCAACCCAATGGTTCGCACGCTCCATATTCACTTGGAGACGCGCCTCACCGCCCTTGGCGATCGGGTTGAAATAGCCAATGCGCTCGATGTAACGGCCATCGCGGCGATTGCGGCTATCCGTCACAACGATGTGATAGAAGGGACGCTTCTTCGCACCGCCGCGTGACAAACGAATGGTTACCATAATGAAACTATCCTCTACCAACAGCCAAAAAAGCCGCCCGACACCGGCGGCCACTGAGTAAACCGGGCATTCTACGGAATTTCAGCCAAATGTGAAGCGCTTCTGACACTACTCACGTTAGTAAGTACGGATACGGGGCTGTTCACAGGTTAGTTGGCTTAACTGAAGTGACCATAACAGGTGGTCTTATTTAACCTTGTGCGGATGCGTGAAAACCAAACAATGTTAAACGGGCTTATCAATGTCGACATATCTTACGAGCTGCGTCGCACCAAATAATACTCGAATTAGTTATATAATTTAATGATATTTAAAGAATATCATCCTTAAAACCCCAATTCTCACCTGATTAGGAATGTCGGCATGACTTACATGAATCGTCACATAACCTGCAAAAATTATCGTGAATACCTAGTAAGATATTGAATAAATTAACAATACATTTTTATGGCACAGCGCTTGCTCTATCTCTTGTCAAGCGACACTGAAACATAAAAGAACAAAAGAATAATGGGTCGGGGGAGTCACCGGTATAAATAATAACAACGGGTTAGAACAATAAAAAAAGCAAAGCTTGTGGCGGCACTAAAAAATAATAACGCTGCATGAAGGCTGATCAGACTGAACGGCGGAACCGTGAGGGGACCGCCGTTTTTATTTGTGCCACGGCAACAAACAAGATCAATCAGGACATCGGGAAGGGCATCCGCCCCTTCATGCCACGCAACATCTTACTCATCCCGCCCTTAGACATACGCTTCATCATTTTCTGCATCTGGGTGAATTGTTTAAGCATCCTGTTCAGATCCTGCACCTGAGTCCCGGATCCCAGGGCAATACGGCGACGGCGCGAACCCTTAATGACATCTGGATGTTGCCTTTCCTGAGGCGTCATGGAGTTGATCATAGCCACCATACGCACCAACTCACGGTCATTGATCTGATTGCGGGCTTCTTTAGGGATATCCCCCACTCCGGGTAACTTGTCCAGTAGACCACTCAGGCCACCCATGCTCATCATCTGCTGGAGCTGATCGCGGAAATCTTCCAGGTCGAAGCGCTTCCCGGTCTTCAGCTTACCGGCCAGTTTTTCCACCTTGGCACGATCAACCTTACGCTCTGCCTCCTCGACCAGACTGAGGACATCGCCCATGCCCAGCATGCGCGAGGCAACCCGATCCGGGTGGAACAGCTCCAAGGCCGAGGATTTTTCACCCACACCCAAAAATTTGATGGGCTTACCAGTAATGGTGCGGATTGATAACGCGGCACCGCCGCGTGCATCGCCGTCGGTCTTGGTGAGGATGACGCCGGTAAGCGGCAAGGCATCATTAAACGCCTTTGCCGTATTTGCTGCATCCTGACCGGTCATGCTGTCGACCACGAACAGCGTCTCAATAGGATTCAGCGCCGTATGGACACGCTGGATCTCTGCCATCATTTCAGCATCGATGTGCAACCGACCCGCGGTGTCGACAATCACAACATCAATAACCTTGCGCCGCGCTTGCTCCACAGCACCACGAGCAATATCGACTGGATCTTGATCATTGGTACTAGGGAAAAATTCCGCACCCACTTCGCGGGCCAGCGTCTGTAACTGATCGATAGCTGCGGGACGGTAGATATCGCAACTGGCGACCAACACAGACTTCTTTTGCCGTTCAATCAGCCATCGCGCCAACTTACCGGTACTGGTGGTCTTGCCCGATCCCTGTAAGCCCGCCATAAGAATCACGGCCGGGGGTTGGCTACGGAGATTCAATCCGTCATTGGCCTCGCCCATGACCGCGATCAGCTCTTCATGGACAACTTTCACCAGCGCCTGCCCGGGCGTCAGGCTTTGTAGAACTTCCTGACCGACCGCGCGGGTGCGTACTCGATCAATAAATTCACGCACCACTGGAAGCGCCACATCGGCCTCCAGCAAGGCCATGCGCACTTCACGCAGCGTTTCCTGGATATTCTCTTCCGTCAGCCGCCCCTGTCCACGCAGGCGTTTAAGGGTGAGCGTCAGACGATCGGTAAGATTTTCAAACATAAGCGGATCACTACGGCAATAAGTCAGAGCCCCGAGACCAACACACAGCGGGGCGGGAAGGTGTTGCCGAGAATTATAGCTGGATCAGGTCGTCACCGAACAGGCGCCGAAGGTCGAGGCCCTGTAACAGCTCACGACATTCGTGTTCGATCTGGGCTTCGGCACCAGGCTTCAGGTGCGTTAGAAAGATTCGAGGGCGATGCCGCAACTTGCCGAGATCTGCTGCCAGCAGCTCGGGGCAGTAATGATGAGCCTTGCGGCAGAGGTCATGCTCTTGATTGGCAAAGGCGCATTCGGCGATCAGTACTTCGACCGCGACGTATTCATTGAGCGCATCCCAGAAACTGTCATTGGTGGTGGTATCACCCGTAAATGCCGCGACCCGACCAGCGGATTCGATGGCGTAACCCACACCGGGCACGACATGGTTCACTGGGATCATACGAATTTGCCGAGCGCCTAACGTCTTTATTTCATAGGGCGCCATCAGTTCATACCGAATAACACCATTGCGCACCGTCGGTAGCTGCGTGAAGTCCGGCCAGATAATCCAGTTGAAGATATGTTGACGCAGTGCAGAAATCGTTTCGGCACTGGCGTGAATAACGATCGGCTCATGAATCTGGCTGAAAATCGAATCCACCATCAGCGGGATTCCCGCGATGTGGTCGAGATGAGAATGGGTAATGAAAATATGGCGTATGCGGGCCATTTCCGCGAGCGTGAGATTGCCGACTCCGGTGCCTGCATCGATCAGGATATCGTCATCCACCAAAAAACTGGTGGTATGCAAAGCCTCACCAATACCTCCGCTACAGCCCAGTATCCTGATTTGCATAGTTCGGTGTTCCAGCACCTATGTGGATTGGATCCCGCTTGGGACCGCGCCATGCTGCCAGCGCACCTAGGCACGGACAACCACCTTTGCTCGCATTCCAGACGCCACGGTACTGGTTCACCGGATGCCCGTCTAGTTAGACCTGCCACATACCCTTCAATGCCGAATTCAGATATGCCATCATGTTCAGGGATTTCCGGTGATAATAAAACACCTGCGCCGCGGGAGGAACATGCACACGCACATCATCGGCATCATGGCAATTGCTCTTTACCTGACGAGCAGCCTACTGCTTGCGTTGCGACTGGCTCGCCGGGACCTGCCTATCCCACTCAACCGGGGCGGAATCATCAGCATCGGGTTGGGTGCCGTAATCCTCCATGGCTGGGTGTTATATCCGCTACTGTCGACCACAACTGGCCTGAGTCTGGGATTTTTCAATGCTGCCTCACTGGTCGGCTGGCTGACCGCCCTGCTGCTGTTGACCTCTTCTCTGCAGCGCCCACTGGAAAATCTGGGCATCGCCCTACTGCCCATGGCAGCACTTACACTGGCGCTGATGTTTGCCTATCCCTCACATCATGTCCTAAAAGATGAGAGTTCCTGGCAACTCGACCTGCATATTCTGCTCTCGATCCTCGCCTACAGTCTGCTGGTCATTGCCGCGCTTCAGGCAATCCTGCTCGCCATCCAAGACCGCCAATTACGCAATCGCCATCCAGGCGGCCTAATCCGCGCTCTACCGCCGCTGCAGACCATGGAATCCCTGTTATTCCAATTGATCGGCGTCGGCTTCACCCTGTTGACTATGGCCCTGTTGACCGGCTTCTTTTTCCTGGAAGATATCTTCGCCCAGCATCTGGTACACAAAACGGTTCTCTCGCTGATCGCCTGGCTGGTCTTTGCAACCCTGCTGTGGGGGCATTGGCGATTTGGCTGGCGAGGGCGCACCGCCATCCGTTGGACGCTGGGGGGCTTCGGCTTCCTCATGCTGGCCTACTTTGGCAGCAAGCTGGTACTGGAACTGATGCTGGGCCGTTGAACACACTGACATCCCGGCCCCGATACCCTAGAATGACCCGTTCCTGTATAGCTGCGGAGACGCCCTAACCATTGGACGCAATCCCCCTAAGCGCGTTATTTGCCGCGCTGATCTTTCTGCTCGTACTCTCCGCATTCTTCTCCAGTTCGGAAACGGGCTTAATGACCCTGAACCGTTATCGGTTACGGCATCTGGCCAAAGCCAAGCATGCCGGCGCGCTACGTGCCCAGCGCCTGCTTGAACGACCCGATCGGCTGATCGGTCTTATCCTGGTCGGTAATAACTTCGTCAATGTGCTTGCCTCGGCTATCGCCACGATAATTGGCTTGAGGTTGTACGGCGACGTAGGCATCGCGATTGCCTCCGGCATACTCACCCTTGTTATGCTGATCTTCTCCGAAGTCGCCCCCAAGACACTCGCTGCCCTGAACCCCGAACGCATCGCCTATCCTGCGGCATTCATCTATATCCCGCTGCTCAAACTGATGTACCCGTTGGTGTGGGTCGTCAATCAGGCCGCCAACGGCCTGTTGAGGCTGATGGGTGTATCAACCGATCAAACCGGTGGGCATTCGCTCAGTCGCGAAGAGCTACGTACCGTGGTGTTGGAGGCCGGAGCGATGATCCCCAAGCGCCACCAGAAGATGCTGTTGAATCTGTTGGATCTGGAAAAGGCTACCGTCGAAGACATTATGATCCCGCGCAATGAGGTCGTAGGTGTCGATCTCAGCGACGACATCGACGAGATCACGGAATTACTCACGCATACTCAATACACTCGCCTGCCCGTATATGAGGAATCGATCGACCATGTGGTTGGCATACTGCATCTACGCAATATTGTCCCACTGCTCAAACGCGGCGCCCTGACCCACGCAGATCTGCGCAGTGTCGTGCGCGAACCTTATTTCATTCCCGAAGGCACGTCACTGACTCGCCAGTTGCTGAATTTCCAGCGCGAGAGTCGCCGCACCGGATTAGTCGTGGATGAATACGGCGACATTCAGGGATTAGTTGCGCTGGAAGATATTCTGGAAGAGATCGTCGGTGAGTTCACCACCGATCCCGCAGCGCTCAACAAGGACATCACACCGCAGGAAGATGGCAGCTTTCTCATTGATGCCGGCGCCAACGTGCGCGATCTGAACCGCGCTCTGCATACTGAACTACCGACCGATGGCCCGAAGACTCTGAACGGCCTAATCCTGGAACATATGGAAGACATCCCCGAGGCTGGTACCAGCTTGCTGCTAGCGGGTTATCCCATCGATATCGTACAGACCAAAGACAATGCCGTGAAAACTGCGCGCATTCGTCCTAGCCAACGCCGCCCGCAGGCAACTGAATAAGCGCCGCCCTATTTCGCCACGCGCGCGCTGGCGAATATAACGGGGATATCCAACCAGCATGTGCCATCGCGGAACTGACCGCCCACCTGCGCAAGATGCTGCTGCTGAAACTGCTCGAGTTGCGCGGCATCCAACGCCATCAATGGGCTGCGGAAACCAGTATTCCACAAAACTTCCCACCATTCCTGCGCGGCTTGCAGATGGAAACCCAATTGATGATCGGCAAACTCAATATCCTCAAATCCCGCATCGTCTAATAGACCACGAAAAACCTCGGTATCCGCGAGACGCTGCCACGGAAAATCGGCAGCCGACAGTCGCGGCCCACCTAGCCCAGCCAACTGCTCGCAATACAAATCCGCCAAGGGTTGAAAGGCGCTACTGCCAAACCCCGTTAATAGAATCCGACCGCCCGGACGCAGCACGCGCCGCCATTCACGTAGCGCGGCGGTCATATCCGTCAGGAAAAACAGCCCGAAGGAACAGGTCAGGGCATCGAAGTAGTCGGCGCGAAATTCCAAGGCAGCGGCATCCATGGAATGCAGATCAATATTGTGCATAGCCATGCGGCGCACATTCGCGTAGGCACGATCAATCATGCGCTCGGAAATATCGATCGCCATCACCCGCCCGCCGCCCTGAAGGCGCTGAGCCACGGCCACGGCAACTGCGCCGGTACCAGTCGCGACATCGAGAATCTTCTCACCCGGCTGCGGCGCCAAGCGCTGTGCCAACTGATCTGCCGCAAACGGGAAGAAGCGTAAGGCAGCGCGGTCATAGCCATCAGCGAGCTGATCGAACAGCTGCGCGACTATTGCACCGTTTGTATCAACTACCGTCACTGCGGGTCATCCTCTGGAAGTGCATCACAATTTTGGGAGCCGCAGGTTAACACGCCGCGATTCTACCCAGATCCCGAAATTTATATTTAAAAATCTGCCGCTTGCCGCCGCTACATCCCCTGATGGCCAAAAACCATCCGCGTCTGCTCAGTAGTGTATCTCCAGCCCCTGAAAAGTCTGGAATTATATTCTTACAGATCAGCTTGTTAACTAAAAAGGTCGGTAACCGCCTCGGGCGACACCGGACAGGCATCATGGCGAAACTTACGCTCTCGTTCAAAGACAAGAAACTGAAAATGTTTCCGCTCACCAGCGCGGAGTTGGTGATTGGTCGGGCACCTGAGTGCGCGATTCACATCGACAGTCTGGCGATTCAGCCGCAACACGCGCGCATCTTCGTCGATGGAGATTATCACTGCATAGAGGGCCTGCAGACCGAAGAACCGGTCCAGATCAATCATAAGGCCATAACAGAAGCCACGGCGCTGCAGGATGGAGATCACATTCAGGTCGGCAAACATACCCTGACGTTTAGCAGCGAGCCGGCCACCGAAGGCGTACAGCTTAATCACGCCCCAGTCCGTCACGTCGCGTCAGGCTGGCTGCAAATTATGAGCGGATCACATCTTGGTCGAACTATACGCTTGGATAGTGCGATGACCCGCCTGGGTAAAACCGGCCGGGAATCGGCCATAATTGCCCGCCGCGAAGACGGCTATCACATTACCCATCTGGAAGGTGACAGTACGCCAGAGATAAACGGCACCCTCATTGGCGAAAGCAGTCACGTCTTGCGCGATGGTGACCGCGTGCGTATTGGCCATTTAGAGCTATCCTTCTATACCGATGGCACTCCGCCAGCGAGCGTTGAGGATGCTCCTATGCCTGAAGAACAACGCCGCTTTACTCGCGTCCCCTTCGACGCCAAGGCTATATTGGACAAGGATGGTCAAGAATGGCCATGCAACCTCATTGACCTGTCACTCAAAGGTGCCCTGGTACACCGGCCAACCGAATGGCCAGGACAGGCTGGCGAAGATTACCAATTGACGCTGGTGCTAGATGAAGACGTCAGCATCCGGATGGACGTGAGTGTGGCGCATGTCGAAAACGAACACATCGGCCTGTATTGCAAAGACATCGATCTTGACAGCATTACCCATCTGCGCCGCTTGGTGGAATTGAATCTGGGTGATGCCGGGCTGCTCGAACGTGAGTTGATGGCACTGGGCTGATCTGATCTACCGCTAGATTTATTCGGTCATCCAAAGCAATATCTTGCAGCAACGACCTTAGCCGTGAACAGTGAAGTCGCAAGTCGAGACGTTTGCGGCCAAGGCCGCTCCTACGCAAAGTTTTGTTGTACAAACGCAAGCCTGCCATCAACTCGCCTCCAGCGCCTCACTCAGGCGCTTCACGGCGACAATATCCACCCCCTCGACTCCACCCTTCGGCGCATTTGCCAACGGCACAATGGCGCGCTTAAAGCCATGCTTGGCCGCCTCGCGTAAGCGATCCTGCCCATTCGGTACTGGACGGATTTCGCCGGCCAGACCGATCTCGCCGAACACGACTAGATCGGTCGGTAGTGGCCGGTCGCGAAAACTCGACAACACCGCGAGCACAACGGCGAGGTCGACCGCAGTCTCGCTCACGCGCACACCACCAACGACATTGGCGAACACGTCCTGATCGGTCAGTGCGATACCACCATGTCGGTGCAATACAGCGAGCAACATCGATAACCGATTCTGTTCGAGCCCGAGCGTCACACGACGCGGATTGGACAGATGACTCTCGGCGACCAACGCCTGCACTTCCACCAGCAACGGCCGCGTACCTTCGCGTGTCACCATGATCACACTGCCCGGCACCGGTTCTTCGTGACGTGACAGAAAGATTGCGGAAGGGTTACTGATCTCACGCAACCCTTTTTCAGTCATGGCGAACACACCAAGTTCATTGACGGCGCCGAAACGATTTTTGATGGCGCGAATAACGCGATAGCGTCCGCCGGGATCACCCTCGAAATACAGTACCGTATCGACCATGTGTTCCAGCACGCGCGGCCCCGCCAGTGTGCCTTCCTTAGTCACATGCCCGACTAGAAACAGCGCCGTGCCGGTCTGTTTGGCAAAACGTACCAGCTGCGCTGCACCTTCGCGTACCTGCGCCACTGAACCCGGCGCCGATTGCAGCAGGCTGGTATGGATCGTCTGCACCGAGTCGATGACCATGACCTGCGGTTTTTCGAGGCGGGCCAGTTCCAGAATACGCTCGACTGAGGTTTCCGCCACCAACCGTGTATCACCAGGCGCAAGTCCTAAGCGAAACGCGCGCATCGAAACTTGCTCAGGGGATTCTTCTCCGGTGACATACAGCGCGCACATGCGATGACCGAGCGCACTCAAGGTCTGCAACAGCAAGGTGGATTTACCGATGCCGGGATCACCACCGATCAACACTACTGAACCCGGCACTAATCCACCGCCCAACACACGGTCGAGTTCGGACAATCCGGTGACGGTACGCGACTCGGCGCTGGGGGTGATGTCAGCGAGCGAACGCACCTGGGCAGCGGCGGCATCGCCGGCGTAACCGGCAAAACGTGGATTGGCACTCACCGCCGCAACAGCAACGGTTTCGACTAGACTGTTCCAGGCGCCGCAATCACCGCACTGGCCGTTCCATTTCGGGAACTGCGCGCCGCATTGATTACAGCTGTAGAGGGTTTTGCTTCTGGCCAAGACAGGTATCCAGTCAGTTTGTATATGACACCAGCATATTACCGGTGCTCGTCATATTACCGGTGCTCGTCATCATTCTGCACGCAGTCTATTCGTCCTCTGGATGCAGCCGCGCCAGTTCGGCTTCAATAGCCGCTGCTGTCAGACTCGCATAATCATCGCGGTTAAAAGCGAGCATGCCACCCGCCAGCTCATACCAGGTAAAGCCACTGCTCCAGGCCGGCACAGCCACGGTACCTTGTTTGCGGCGTGGGAAAATATAGCACTGCCCCGGCAGATAGAGTGCGTTGTATGGCTGCACCTGTTCATGTAGTGCGATCAGATATTCCCAGGTGGCATCCACCGAGGCAAATACGCGACAGGCCGCGGGATACGGCTCGCGCCCACCACAATGAATCCAACGCGCATCCTGTACCGGCAACGGCGTGGGCTCGACGTACATCTGAAAGTGCAGATGATTCACCGAGGCATAGGCGCCAAATCCGTTGTAACCGAAACCTACACCTGGCAGATCCTCCTGCAGCGCTTCTGCGACGCCCCAGATATAGCGATGTTCCTCAGACGTCAACAACTGCGGATAACAGGCCTCGCGCTCAGGCACTAGCAATCCGTGCAAAGGCACGAAGGGATATTTGTTGTAATACAGATCCACCTGGCGACCGGCAAGTTCGCCCCGCCAGAAACATTCCTGCTGCATAAACTGCCGATTGAAATGAAAGCCGTCGGGATTGAATGGCGCGGCAATTCCGTCCGGTACATTCTGAGTGATGCGCCGGGGACGGAAGGCGCGCAGATGATTGAACTGCACCTGCCAGACGCCTTCCCCGCGGAACTCCGTGAGCTGCAGTGCATTGAAGCCTGCTGCGAATATCTTCAGGAATACCAGCAGGTCTTCCTCCACCGCGGCCACGGGGCGTCCTGCCTGAAACGCCTGCACATAGTTATCCGCCAGGACCGTAAAACGTTCCTGTAAGGGTACTTCGAGGCCGGGGAACAGCGCTGGATCGAAGGTCGCATTGGCACAGGTGAGAATAAACGGGCCAAGGCCTTCTTGCCGAGCCAGTTGCAGTAGGCCGGCATCGAACGCCGCGCGCAGCTGCGCAATAGAACCAAATGGGTTTTGCATTAGGGGCTATAACTCGTCAGACAGATAAAAAGACTCAAAGCGCCTTCGTTCGATATCAGGGGTAATGTCGGACGCGGTCCTCGGCCTGATCCGAGCTACGTCGGTAGACGCAGTATCGTAGGTCGGGTTCAGCGGCGCTAGCCGCGCGCCCGACAACCCCAACGAGGAAACTCTATTTTCGATGCACCTAAAGCAGTACACGTGTACCTATTTGCCATAAATTTCGTTGGTAGTACGCCCCTTCAACCGCGAAAGCTCATCATTACCGCGCTAGGAATTGTCACTTTAAGATGCTAAATCTCATACGGATTATCCACATTCAACCATAGCCATGCTGCGGCCGATAGATTAGGATGCGGATAATCAGATCACCCGCACTCATCAAGGGTAATCCTGGATCGTTTTAGACAGCGGACTCATACCGCCTTATTCAGACATATTTATACAGCAACGAGGAACATGGATTGAGCGTATTGCTGGGTCACTGCAAACAAGCTGCCGCCACATCTATCGTCGCACTGTTGCTGACGCTGTGGCCGCTTAGTTACGCCCAAGCCATGCTTGAACCACAAGCGGCTAGCTCCATCCCGAAAGATCACGCCAACGCCTTTCCGCTCCCACCTGCCCTGGAACCCGCTGTATCGTTCTGGAGCAACGTCTTCGGTGTGTGGGGCCGCGATCAGTTGGCCTTACATGATGACACCTACCTGGGTGTCGTTTATCGCATAGCCCCCTTCCCCGGCCCGGTAGCCGAGGGCCTCACTACGGCCCAACGCATTTGGATGCGCCAGCAGGAAGCAAATTTGGCCAGCCAATTGCGCAATCTGGCCTATAAGAAGACGACCGGCCGCGCGCTCAGTATGCAAGAACAAACACTCTACGAAACCATTCAAAAGGGTGGTGGCACCCTAAAAGGTGCCGCCGACCGGGTACGCTCACAGCGCGGCACGCGCGAACGTTTCTTGCGAGGGTTGGAAGCCAGCGGTCGTTACGATCGGGTCTTCCGCGAGGTGTTCCGCGAACGAGGACTGCCAGAGGATCTGGCCTATCTGCCACACGTAGAATCCTCATTCCAGATCGGCGCCCGTTCTTCCGTTGGTGCCGCCGGCATGTGGCAATTCATGCCCAGGACTGCACGTTCCTACATGACAGTTACCTCGGCTGTCGATGAACGACTCAACCCCATCGCCGGAGCACAAGGCGCTGCACAATATTTCGCCGACGCCTATCGACAACTCGGCAACTGGCCAATGGCCGTAACCTCCTACAATCATGGCATCGGCAGTATGCGGCGTGCGCAAGCTCGCTACGGAAATGATTTTGCTCGCATCGTGCGTGATTATGACGCACCGTCTTTCGGCTTCGCGTCACGCAATTTCTATGTGGAATTACTCGCGGCACGCCGCATTGCGCAAGCTCCTGAAGACTATTTCCCCGAAGGCGTACGCTACCAGTCACCGCTCGCCGTCAAACCACTCGTATTGAAGCATTCCACACATGCGCATGAAATCAGCCGCCAGACCGGTGCACACCTGAACACATTGTCCGACCTCAATCCAGGCTGGTCAGACCGCACCCTGACGGGCAAATCCCGCTTACCCGCCGGCGTAACTGTGTGGTTGCCAGCCGGTAAACAGGTTGTAGACCTGGGCCAGTTTGCTGAATCGGTCACCGTGCGTACCCCGACAAGCTCTAAGGCTTCCGGCAAACAGCATCGCGTTGCCAAGGGTGACAGTCTATGGGCCATTGCCCGACGTTATGACACGACGGTCGCTGCTTTGAGTGCCTACAATGGGATTGATGCCAAGAAACCGCATCTGCGCATTGGAAAGAAACTGGATATACCGCCCACGGGCACGTCCACTGCACGAAAAATCACCCGCAACGCTGATGTCACAACCCACCGCGTCGGCAAGGGCGATACACCATTCGGTATCGCCTCGATCTACCAGATCCCACTTCGTGATCTGTTGGCCGCGAACAATATGGATGCGCGTTCGGTCATCCATCCCGGACAAAAACTGCTGATTCCCAGTAAACCTTAACCTGTTGATCAAAAAACCAGACAATAAAAAAGGGGCCATAAGGCCCCTTTTTTGTTTACCGACCGCAGCGCTACATCAGGCTACCTCGGTCACTGCCTTCATGCTCAGGCGGATACGGCCCTGCTTGTCGACTTCGAGCACCTTGACCTTGACGATGTCGCCTTCCGACAGCTTGTCGCTGACATTCTGTACGCGCTCATCACAGATCTGTGAAATGTGCACCAAGCCATCTTTACCGGGCAGGATGGTCACAAAGGCACCGAAGTCCATCAGCTTGGCGACCTTGCCTTCGTAGATGTTGCCCACGGTGACATCGGCAGTCAGCTGCTCGATGCGGCGCTTGGCCTCTTCTCCGGCGCTGGCATCCACCGAGGCGATCTTCACCGAGCCATCATCCGTAATGTCGATGCTGGTACCGGTCTCTTCGGTGATAGCACGAATGGTCGCACCACCCTTACCGATCACGTCACGGATACGATCCGGATTAATCTTCATGGTGATGTAGCGCGGTGCGAACTTAGACATTTCTTCACGCGGTGAAGATATCGCGGCGCTCATCTTATCCAGGATGTGCAGACGCGCATCATGGGCCTGCGCCAGGGCGATCTCCATGATCTCCTTGGTGATGCCATCAATTTTGATGTCCATCTGCAAGGCAGTCACACCGCTGGTCGTACCCGCCACCTTGAAATCCATGTCACCGAGGTGATCCTCGTCGCCCATGATGTCAGTCAGCACGGCAAACTTGTCGCCTTCCTTGATCAGTCCCATGGCCACACCGGCGACCGGCGCCTACAACGGCACTCCGGCATCCATCAGCGCCAGTGAGCTACCGCATACGGAGGCCATCGAACTGGAGCCATTGGATTCCGTGATCTCGGAGACCACACGCATGCTGTAGGGAAAATTTTCGACCGACGGCATAACCGCGGCGACGCCACGCTTGGCAAGACGACCGTGGCCGATCTCGCGGCGCTTCGGGCTACCGACGCGACCGGTCTCACCAACCGAATAGGGAGGAAAGTTGTAATGGAACATGAAGTGATCTTTACGCTCGCCCTGCAGCGCATCGATGACCTGCGCATCGCGCGCGGTACCCAGTGTGGCGATGACTAATGCTTGCGTTTCACCACGGGTGAACAGTGCGGAACCATGGACGCGCGGCAGTACGCCGGTGCGTACCGTGATCGGACGCACGGTCTTGGTATCACGACCGTCGATACGTCGTTCACCGCTGATGATGCGACCACGCACGACCTTGGATTCCAGACCTTCAATTGCATTACGGACGGCTTCTCCGCTGAAGCAGGGACTTGCACCCTCGGCCGTCAGTTTGGTGGTGATGTCACTGCGGATTGCATCCAGACGCGTATAGCGCTGCTGCTTGTCGGCAATCTGGTAGGCTTCGGTGAAACCAGCCTGACCGGCTGCCGTCACGGCGGCGATCAGCGCGGTATCTTCGGCCGCTGCCTGCCAATCCCAAGCCGGCGTGCCAACTTCAGCGGCAAGTTCGCGGATGGTATTGATGGCAATGCGCATCTGTTCGTGACCGAACACCACGGCACCCAGCATCACAGATTCGGACAATTCCTTCGCTTCGGATTCCACCATCAGCACAGCGCCTTCTGTGCCGGCGACGACCAGATCAAGCTGGGAGTCAGCAAGCTGACTGGCAGTCGGGTTGAGGACGTAGTTGCCATCAACATAACCGACGCGCGCGGCGCCAATCGGGCCTTGGAAGGGCATGCCGGAAACCGCCAGTGCAGCAGAAGCACCCAGTAGCGAGGCGATGTCCGGATTGATCTCGGCATCCAGCGACATCACCGTGGCTATCACCTGCACTTCATTGGTGAAGCCTTCCGGGAACAGCGGACGAATCGGACGATCAATCAGACGCGACACCAGCGTTTCGTTTTCGCTGGGTCGACCTTCGCGGCGGAAGAAACCACCGGGAATCTTGCCCGCGGCATAAGTACGTTCCTGGTAATCAACCGTGAGCGGGAAGAAGTCACGTCCTTCAACGCATTTCTTCAGTCCGACCGCAGTAACCAACACGACGGTGTCGCCCATGCTGACAATAACTGCGCCGCTGGCCTGGCGCGCGATTTCCCCGGTTTCCAGGGTCACGGTCTGAGCACCGTATTGGAACGTCTTTTTGATTGGCTTCACTCTGCTGTCCTTACGCTAGGAAATGGAGTATCGAACGCTGCCGCGTTTGCAGTTCAGCTGGCGTTGTTCCGCAATCGCTTAGCGACGCAGACCGAGACGACCGATGAGATCCTGATAACGCTGCGCGTCTTTGCGTTTGAGATAGTCGAGCAGCTGGCGGCGATGGTTAACCATGCGCAGCAGGCCCTGACGGGAATGATGGTCCTGCTTGTGATTAGAGAAGTGGCCGGTCAGATGCGCGATGCGCGCCGACAGCAACGCAACCTGCACCTCAGGCGAACCGGTATCGTCCGGGGCGCGCTGATAATCCTTCACAATCTGGCCTTTTGTTTCGGCATTCAAAGATGACATAACTCTAGATACTCCCAAATGAAACAAATCGCGAAGCCCGGCCGGCTTCAGAGGCCGCATATTGTAGCCGTGGTCAGATATCCGAACAAGGTCAAGTGGGGCTCAATCCCCGATCATCAGCCGTTTTGGAGCAACCCGGCCATCGTCCAGGATTTCGCCCATCCCCAGAAACTGGCGTTCGCCGGCATACAGGCGGACCCAGCCACTGGTGGGGGCATGTGGCACGATCACCGGCTGCCCCTGACGCAGGTAGAAGGCGGCATCCGGCGACAAACGCACGTCCGGCCACTGGGTCAGGGCACTCTCTATGGGGAATATGTGGGCATCGATGGCGGGGAATCCGCCCTCTTCGGCCAATGCCGTCAAGGCATCCAGGCCGATCATGCCGGTTTCGTTATAGGGTCCAACGCCCAGACGCCGTAACACCGTGACATGCGCGCCGCAGCCCAGCACCTCGCCGATATCCTCGGCTAACGTGCGGACATAGGTCCCCTTGGTACAGTGGACATCAATATCAAAGCTGGGCAGATCCATGCCCAACAGGGTCAGCTCATGGATAACGATCTGCCGCGGCTCACGCTCGACCTCAACCCCTTGGCGCGCCAGTTTGTACAACCTCTGGCCCTGGTGTTTGACGGCGGAATACATGGGCGGGATCTGTTCGATCTCACCACGGAAACCGGCGAACGCCGATTCCAGCGCCGCCGCATCCAACGCAGGGACTGGACGGGTCTCGATCACCTCACCCTCGGCGTCACCGGTAGCGGTCTTCTCGCCGAGCTTGCAGCGCACCTGGTAATGCTTGTCGGCATCCAGCAGAAAGCCCGAGGCCTTGGTCGCCTCACCAAAACAGATCGGCAACAAACCACTGGCGAGCGGGTCCAGACTGCCGGTATGCCCGGCCTTGTTGGCATTGAACAAGCGCTTGACGATCTGCAGGGCCGCGTTGGAAGTCAGTCCCGACGGTTTGTCGAGCAGCAAGATGCCATTGATGTTTCTACCTTTGGAACGACGTTTCGCCATCTAATTTAATCAACCTATACAGCATGGCGCATAAACTGCGCAGAAGAACAATTGAACCGCGAAGGGTACGGGGAAAATCTACAACAAATGTAAGTCTACGAATCCCCTCTCCCCTCGCGGGAGAGGGTTAGGAAGAGGGGGCTTTCGGAAAACCTATCACCCTCTCCCTGGCCCTCCCCCATCTAGGGGGAGGGGACTTATCTTTCAACAGCTGTTACAAATTTCCCCTCATGCCCTTCTCGCCAGAAGTATTAAAGATTCAATCTTCCTCGTGCTCGTCCGACGCGACCGCCTTATCGATCAGCGCGCTCAGGCGACTGCCATGCTCGATGGATTCGTCGTACACGAAACGCAGCTGCGGCACGGTACGCGTGAGCATGCGTTGACCCAGTTCATGGCGCAAGAAACCGGCAGCGCTGTTCAATGCAGCCTGCGAATCGCGGCGCGCATCCGCATCGCCCAATACCGTGAAGAACACCTTGGCATGGGCCAGATCACGAGTCACCTCAACCGCCGACACCGTAACCATACCCACGCGCGGGTCCTTGACCTCGGTACGAATCAAGGCGGCCAATTCACGCTGCATCTGTTCACCGATGCGGCGGGTGCGAGGAAAATCACGGGGCATTACAGGGTACCTCTGATGCATTCCGGTCGGGGAAAGCTGCTAATGACGAGCGGAATGGATTCCGGCTGGACTCATTAAGACCCTTCGTTCCACAACACACGTGGAACGAAGGTCTGATCCTGACGACAGACTTAGAGCGTGCGTGCCACCACAGTGCGTTCGAAGACCTCGATCTGGTCGCGTGGCTGGACATCATTGTAGTTCTTGACGCCGATACCGCATTCCGTGCCGGCACGAACCTCGCTGACATCGTCCTTATGGCGACGCAGGGATTCGAGTTCACCCTCGAACACCACTACGTTGTTGCGCAACACGCGGATGGGCGCACTGCGACGCACAACACCGTCGACCACCATACAGCCGGCGATGGCGCCAAACTTGGAAGAACGGAACACGTCGCGAACCTCGGCCAAGCCGATGATCTCTTCCCTGATCTCTGGCGTCAGCATGCCCGTGAGGGCCTTCTTGATCTCATCGATCACTTCGTAGATCACACTGTAGTAATGCAGATCCACGCCCTGTTCTTCGACCAGGCGACGCGCGGCAGCATCAGCGCGCACATTGAAACCAATCATAATGGCCTTGGAAGCCACCGCCAGATTGATATCGGATTCGTTGATACCGCCGACGCCACCCGCAACCACGCGCACGCGCACTTCTTCGGAAGACAGTTTGGTTAGCGAATCGCGCAAGGCTTCCAGACTGCCCTGCACATCGGCCTTGATAACCAGATTGAGGTCAGCAGTGCCGGTCTCGCCCATCTGCGAGAACACATCTTCGAGACGCGTCTGCTGTTGTTTGGCAAGCTTCACATCGCGGAACTTGCCTTGGCGGAACAATGCCACTTCGCGCGCCTTGCGTTCATCGGATACGACCACGACGTCATCGCCAGCGTTCGGCGTGCCGGACAGGCCGAGCACGACCACCGGCATCACCGGACCGGCCTCTTGGATCTGCTGACCTGCTTCGTTAAACATGGCGCGCACGCGACCCCATTCCTGACCACTCAGGATCACGTCGCCCTTCTTGAGCGTTCCATTACGCACCAGCACAGTTGCAACCGGGCCGCGGCCACGATCAAGACTGGATTCGATAATCACACCGCTGGCCGGGCAATCTTCAACCGCCGTGAGTTCCAGCACTTCCGCCTGCAGCAGGATGGACTCCAACAACTGATCCACGCCTTCGCCCGTCTTGGCGGACACCGGCACAAACTGAGTGTCACCACCCCAGTCTTCGGGAATAACTTCGCGCTTGACCAACTCGTTCTTGACCCGATCGATATCCGCTTCGGGTTTATCAATCTTGTTGATCGCAACCACGATAGGCACACCGGCCGCCTTGGCATGCACAATCGCCTCTTCGGTTTGCGGCATCACGCCGTCATCGGCCGCGACCACCAGAATCACAATGTCGGTGATCTGCGCGCCACGAGCACGCATGGCAGTAAACGCCGCATGACCAGGCGTATCCAGGAAAGTAATAGTGCCGCGCGGCGTATCCACATGGTAGGCACCAATGTGCTGGGTAATGCCGCCCGCCTCACCAGCCGCCACCTTGGCGCGGCGAATATAATCCAGCAGCGAGGTCTTACCGTGATCGACGTGGCCCATGATGGTAACCACCGGCGGACGCGAAACCTTCTCACCCTCGGTCTTGCCGGACAGTACCAGCTGATCTTCCAGCTCACTTTCATTGAGCAGTTTAACCTTGTGGCCCATGTCCTCGACCAGGATCGCGGCGGTTTCCTGATCCAGCATCTGATTGATGGTGACCATGGTCCCCGCCTTCATCAGCGCCTTGATCAGATCAACGGCCTTGATGGACATCTTCGATGCCAGCTCGGCGATCGAAATCGTCTCGGGGATGGCAACTTCGCGGACAATCGGCGCGGTCGGCTTTTCAAAACCATGTCGATCGGAACCGCCAAAAGCCATGCCTCCGCGAGCGGGGGATTTTTTGCGTTTGCTCTTGCGACGACCGGCCATGTCGGCTGAAACGTGCAATTCCTCACGCCCATAACGGCCGCTGCGATCATCTGCTCCCGCGCCGGAACGACGGGCCTTGCGCGCTGGCGCAGCGGCCTTGTCTTTCTCACCGGATTCTTTCTTGCGCTGTTCTTCCTCGGCCTTCAGACGTGCAGCCTCTTCGGCGAGACGCTGCTCAAGATCCGCCTTGCGCTTGGCATCTTCCTCAGCCTTGAGACGTGTAGCCTCGTCGCGCACCCGCGCCTCTTCAGCTTCACGCTCGCGGCGCTGGTCATCACCTTCTTTGCGGCGCTCATCTTCGAGCGCGCGCGCACTGGCCACTTCCGCCTCACGCAACGCGGCTTCAGCGGCCTCTTCTTCGACACGTTTCTGCTCATCAGCAACCACAGCACTACGCTTGACGTAAGTACGCTTACGCCGAACTTCGACCGCGACCGTCTTGGTGCCAGCCGTGCGTCCCGTGCCAGTTTGAACCTTCAACTCGCTGTGCGTTTTGCGCTTGAGAGTGATCTTCTTGGGCTCGTTGACGGTCAGCGGGGTGTTTTCCTGCTTACCATGGCTCTTGCGCAGGAAGGTCAGCAATTCCAGCTTTTCATCGTCGCTGATGGTCGAATCAGCGTTGGATTTGGTGAACCCGGCATCACCCAATTGCGCCAACAGGCGATCAATCGGGATCCCGACGACTTCCGCGAATTGCTTAACCGTTACTTCCGACATTGTGTCTCAACTCCTGGAGGAACTTAGCCCTGCTGTTCTTCGGCGAACCAGGGGGCACGTGCGGCCATAATCAGCGCAGCGGCACGTTCCTCGTCCATACCCTCGATATCCATTAACTCATCCACGGCAAGTTCTGCCAGATCTTCCTGGGTGATCACGCCACGGCCGGCCAACAAAAAGGCCAACTCACTATCCATGCCTTCCAGATTCAGAAGATCTTCGGCTGGCTTGGTATCGCCAAGCGCCTCTTCATTGACGATCGCACGGGTCAGCAACACATCGCGGGCACGGCCGCGCAGTTCTTCGACCACGTTTTCATCAAACTCTTCGACCTGCAGCAGCTCAGCTGTCGGGACGTAAGCGATTTCCTCAATACTGGAGAAACCCTCCTGTACCAGAATGACCGCAACCTCTTCATCGACGTCAAGCTGATCCATGAACAGCTGTTGCAAGGTCTGCGTTTCAGCCTCGCTCTTCTGCTCCGCCTCAGTCTCGGTCATGACATTGAGATCCCAGCCGGTCAGCTGGCTGGCCAGACGCACGTTCTGACCGCCGCGGCCGATGGCCTGCGACAGCTGGTCCTCGGCAATTGCCAGGTCCATGCTGTGTTCGTCCTCATCAACAACAATCGACATGACCTCGGCCGGAGACATGGCATTGATCACGAACTGCGCAGGATTGTCGTCAAACAGTATGATGTCGATGCGCTCGCCAGCCAGTTCATTCGAGACCGCCTGCACACGCGAGCCGCGCATACCGACGCAGGCCCCAACCGGATCAATACGCTGATCGTGGGATTTCACAGCGATTTTGGCGCGCATGCCCGGATCACGGGCGGCACCGAGGATCGAAATCAGGCCCTGGCCGATTTCCGGCACTTCGATCTTGAACAGCTCGATCAGGAATTCGGGGGCGACGCGGCTGACGAACAGCTGCGGACCACGCGGCTCCGAACGCACATCCTTCAGATAGCCGCGCAGACGATCGCCAGGGCGCACTGATTCACGCGGCACCATATCTTCACGGGCCACGAAGGCTTCGGCGTTGCCTCCCAGATCCAAATAGACATTGCCGCGCTCAACACGCTTGACGATGCCGGTCACCAACTCGCCAATGCGCTCTTTGTAAGCATCGACGACCTGTTCGCGCTCGGCCTCGCGCACCTTCTGCACAATAACCTGCTTCGCCGTCTGCGCAGCAATGCGCCCGAACACCTCGGACTCCATCGGCTCTTCTATA
>JBGSOE010000426.1:0-16332 GCA_041739295.1 Thiohalobacterales bacterium
CAGCGCTGACAAACAGCGATAAAGCACTTCAAAAGAATTCCAGTTTACAATTATCACGCCAACTCTTTGAGCTGAAGTATTACTAGTATTTATTTCTGCATAATTCATTTTTTTTTGGCTCTACGCAGATTCGAGTGGGTAAAAACACGTCATATTCTAGGTAGAAACGCCGTCAGTATTTTGAGTTTCATGTACTCTTCATCGCGATAGCCATAGGCACGTCGCTGGATCACGCGGATTGTGTTTTTCAGCCTCTCGACAAATCCCAGCTTCACCTTGTTGTCGGGGTGGCAGTAAGAGACGATGCTATCCCAGTGTTTGTCGGTCAGCGCGGCGAACTTCTCAAACGGCTTGAGGCGTTGCCATTTCAGTTGCGCACGCCAGTTCTCGAAGAACTGCCGTGCCCAGGCTACACGCCGGTAATCCCACAACTGGCCGAACTGCTCCTTAAGCAGGTACGCCGTGTTGACCCGCTTGTTGGCGGCCAACAGTTCCTTGAGCTTGCGGCGTCGCTCCGGACTCAGGTTCTCGCGGTGCGACAGCAGCACATAGCGGTTGCCCTTGATGAACGCCCGGTCCTTGCCGGCAAGCCGTTTGTATTACTCGCGCCTCACCTCGTCCATCGCGGTGCTCAAGTGCCGCAGAATATGAAACTTGTCGTAGACGATCCGCGCCTGGGGCGCCGCCGCAGTCACGGCATTGCGAAACGCCGGCCACATATCCATCACCGCCAGTTCGATCTTGGCGGCCTTGCGGGACCCAAGTGCCGCAAAAAACGGCGCCACATCCACCTCTTTGCGTCCCTCACCGCCGATCCACAGTACCCGACCCCGCTCCAGGTCGCTGATCACGACCCGGTAGGTGTGCCCCTTGCGGACCGACAACTCATCGATGCCGAGCGCGCGTGGCGCGGGGGTCGGCGTCCGTGCCAACCACTCCTGCATGAAGCGTTTGTCCAACTCCTTGACCGTCGCCTCGTGCAGATGCAGCAACTGGGCACAGGCCTTGTTCGTCATGTCCCGGCACAACAGGCCCACTTGCCGGGCCAGGCGGCGGGTATAGCGGGGGTTGTCCGCCAACCAGTCCAGCCGCTCCACCCTCACGCCTCCACAGGTCGCGCAGTCCACGCGGTGCTGTTCAAAGCGCACATGGATGTGCCAGCCCAACGCATCCTGATCCCGTACCACACGGACCTTGCGGTCGTAGTAATCACGGTGCCGGCGGCCACACCCTGAACACACCGCCGTTTTTTTTGCCGCGCCAGATCAACGATCCGCGCCTGCGGATCACCAAACAGCCCGCGCCGCCGCTGCCGCGCGCGAAACCCAGGAAACGAAAACAACTCACTCAACGTGCGACCGTGCTTCATAGACACCCCGCTTCTCTGCGCAGGCAGTCTACCGAATCACGTGCCAAGAATCGAAATCAACCAAACACCTTTCGCTGCAGCGTCAAATGCCACTTTCTGCTACGATTTACCCACTCGAATCTGCGTTGAGCTATAAAAATAAATTGGCAACTTGCGCCCGCATCCGCTTAAGCAAGGGATGCTCTTCACCTTGTAAGCATGCTACTTTTATCGCCTCGACTCCGTAAAGCTCGCGCAGCCGCTGACCCGCCAGACCCATATGAACGATACGCTCTTCCTCATCAATGCTGCGGGATTTCCTGTGGAACACAAAAGTGTTTGTTGCAATGGCGAAGCGAAATCCTGCGGCAGCGGCCCGAAAACAGTAGTCATTCTCTTCCCCATAATATCGAGCAAAATTGACCGCATCAAATAAGCCGATTGCATCAATAACTTCTCGCTTAATACCGAAGCAGAATCCGTGAACGAGTGGCACCTCAGGTATAGCGTTAGCCAGGCTCGTTTTCTCCAGAAAACGATCGATATCGGCGTATGAAATTCCTTCCGGTATTGCATTGATCGCAGTATTGCTGTAGCTACCTTTGATTTCCGGTACCGATTGCACGCCCGCAGCATTTGATAATGGACCGACGACACCAATTTCCGGACTCTGCATAGCGGCATCGAGCATTTTAAGTGTCCAGTTTTCGCACACAATGGTGTCGCTGTTCAGCATAATGCGGAAGCTCGCAGTCCCCGCAGCCAAACCGCGATTTGCCGATTGCGTATAGCCCAGATTTTCCTCGTTCTCAATCAAAGAAACGCGCTCGTCACCAACAGCGAAGTCGCGCAAATATTCGGTTGTCGGCTGATCGGAACAGTCATTGACAATAATGATCTTGTGTCCGGGTATAAGATACTTGAGGGCGGCCTCCAGACACAGTTGGACATCCTCAAGCGCGTTGTACACGCAGACAACAATATCGATCGTCATCTCTTTGACTTTTGAAAGCCGCTCGTCCTTGATCTCGATAAACGGAACGTCATCAAGAGGATTCTTGATCTGAGCAAGTTGCAGTAACTGAGCTGGCACACGTAGTTGCTGGCACTCCTCATGTGTGTAGTACACAAAATCGTCGTCCTCTCGAACCGAGACTCCTTTCGGCAGCAAATGGGATACCTGAATTTCGCTCCGACTCAGCGCCCATACCAGTCCCATCTGATCGCGTCGGCTGAATTTTTCAATCTCTTGCCACCAGGTCCGGAACACCAAAGACACCGCCTCATCTGCCATGCGAATGACCATGAAACCGGTTTCAAACAGGCCTGCGTATTCCCCTAACCCGTTCTTCCTGTAAAAGTCCACCTGGGCGTCAATTACGGATGGATTGTCCTTGCGGCGCAGTTTGCATGCATCAGCCTCTTGGTAGAAACAGTCACGATGCGGGTGCGGGACCAATCCGAAGCTTGTATTTTCCAGCCTCAACATGTCGATGTACTCCTGGAGATCACCACGCGGAACAATGTTGGCATCTAGCCAGATCGCGAAGTGATAACCGGGGAACAGCTGATGAGGATGCGTCTTAATGTACCGTGCAATACGCGTCGGATCACTGTGGTAGTAAGGCGAAGCGCGCATTTGCCATACTCCGTAGGTATCGCGCGGGCGATCGGTAAAGCAGACATAATCGATATCTTCGTCGATCGACTCGGGCAACAGAAGAGTGTCATAGTCGCCGAACACTGCTGTATAAAAGACAATTTTGCGCCTACCTTTATTGGGTGAGATCTGATACTTTCGTATCTTCTCGCCGATATCGGCGGACACCGTCCACTCAGAAGGTAACAGTTCGGCGGACACCGTCCGCTCAGAAGGTAACAGTGTTGGAGCGCTATCCGTATTTACCGTTCCACGTCCAAAAGGTATCAAGCCCCGCAGCGTACCGATCACTGCAGCCCCGGCGTGCGGAAATCGTTGTGAAGCAGCGCGAAGGGGTTTCGTAAGCCTCCAAGAGTAGGAGCGCTGGATTATTTTAATCTGAGCCTGCAGACGCTTGATGTCTGCTTCAGAAACTTTCTTTTGCTTTGAATATTCAGCCTGTAGACGTTTGATGCCTGCTTCAGAAACTTTCTTTTGCTTTGAATATTCGACCTTCAGACTGGTCAATTCGGTTCTGTGAGCAAGTTCTGTAGCTTTTAGGGCGCGATTATGTTCGTCATCACGAATCTCCAGCAACGTATCAATAGCCTTGTTTTGATATTCCAGAAAGAGGCGCCAGGCCAATTGAGTCTGCACTGTTTTTGGCTTTATCACTTCGCCTTGTAACTCTTCACGAATACGATTCCAGTGAATCTCGAGCGCCTGATGCGCCGAATCCCGCACTGCCAGCAAATCAATCTTACGTCGATTGAAATCCATGCTCCGCAGCGCGTCCAGAGCCTGTCCCCAGTCTTCGACAACCATGTCTGGTTGATTTACTAGCGCAAGGACGCCTGCAAATTTGGCCATAGACCGTTTAGCCACACTCACGCCGGGGACACCAAAAGCGGAAGCTGTTATAAGTCCATGCATGGACGATCCCGCGTACGCACTTGAAAATGCGATGCAGGCCGCGATTTCACGCAATGACTGGGGCCGATCGATAAGAACCGGATGCGACGCCATGCTCGCCGCTACTTCGCGGGCAAGAGTATCGTCCCCGTGACATGGCGCAAATGCAATGAGCAACGGTCTCGCAGACATTTGCTCGGCAATTGAATCGAGCTGCTTGCCGATGGCCCTGATCCCTTTGCCCCCAAGATAGCGTCGATTAAGATGAAAAACGATGGTTCGATCAGATACCGGAATACCCAGTCGCGAGAATAATGATTCGTACTCGAACTTCAGATCTTCACGGGTCCATAATCTGTTGATCGCCCACGCCGAATCGGGGGCGATGGCAATGTCAGCATCGCTCCAGACATCAAGTAGATATTGACGACTCAACTCGTCTCTGACCGATAAATAGTTGGTTCGCTTCAGTGCCGTCTTAACCAACTCATGATGCGCCTTCTCGAACGGTCCTGGGACACCTGGCGCGTTCCAGACAATCGGCACATGCTCCGGGAGAAGACAGGTGGGGCCGATCCACAGATCGCCATAACCTAAGCTTCCCCTTCCTGCTGCCACATAGGGGGGCTGCTTCGAAGGCATACAGTGAATAATGTTACCGCCACCGATCAAAGCTCCATCAACATCTTCGGCACCTTGAACTAGATCAAGAGCGCCGATGCAAGGAGCGCAGTCACTCAGACCCGGGGGAGCGCCACCGATTGGAGATACCGCTCGCAAAACATTATTGGATAACCCGCAGAACTCCTCCTTTGCAAGGAGAGGAAACAATAAGTCTCCATAGTTATTCACATCGAACGTGCCAAAGTGGAGGATATTGATCATAATTAGCTAGGCGCAAAATATAATACGACAAGGATCTCTCACTAACTTGTTGAGAGGACTATGAAAAGACGCGATTCTCGTCAGCATGAAGATAGTGGTATTTCGCCAGGAAAAGATTCTTGGCGATCAGGAAATCTCTTGCGTAAGGAATGCAGCCAAGCGGTCTCCGATCCATTTGTTCTATTTCTTCCTGGGTCAAGTCCTTATACCGGCAGCGTCCTCTCACCACAAAAGGCCAAGGAAAACGGCGAACTTCTTTTCCGTTTCGGTAGATTACTGGATACGGGATGTGCATCATGATCGGGGTAAAAGGAAAGATTCTCCGCAGGCCCAAGTCATGCGCCTTCACCTTGTTAGGGCGCTCCCCTTTTGCGAATTTCCAGTCAATTGCCACGAGTCGTTCCAGGTGCAGTATCCCCACGTCCGCATATGACCTACGATCGTCACTGCTTGGGAACGTATATGCGTTCAATTCATGATCTATTTCTATAGCCCCTAATCTCCTGAGAAAGCGAGGATCAACTTGTATGATGGATGAGTCGCGAGAGAATATATCCGAATATTCCGAAAGCACCTTTTCATCAAAGCTACGCAGAAACTGCATGTCGTCCTGCACCATGAAGAGGTACTTGTAACTCTTGGCGATCGCAAAGTCATACGCATACTGGATATTCTCGGCTAACCGCCCTCTTGTTTTAATTTTTTCCCGCGGCTTCTGAATTATAACGTACTTAAATAACTCCCTATTGGCCTCAATAATTTCACGAGTTGTCACATTTGTACTCGCGTCATCGATGATCATGAAATCAAATTGTGCGCAATACCTCTTGATTGATTCAAGCAGAATATTCAGCTCGGTCGTCATGTTGAATGAAAATATACATGCGAGGCAGTTCTTGTATGTTATTGAATCAGACATGTTAGATCATTCAGTTTCAAATATATGTTTTTTGTAGATGGCTGTTCAAGACTTCCACTTTGCGTTGACCAGAGACTGAATATGAGCATCTCTCCGTAGCTTCTTGTCAATTTGGCGCGCAACCCAAGCTATATCTTCAGTAACCTCTAGCGCACATCGAAAGCTATTACATATCGATATAAAAATTGAGGCTTCTATTATTATATCATGCGCATGGAGCCCTCTAGGAGTCTCGGTCCTCCAGTAATGATGCGATGTGTCATTCAAAAACAGCGTGAAGCCGGTGACGGCTATACTTGACGGCTTTAACAAGCGCGACAGCAGGTGCACTCCGTATACTCCGGTAGTTAGCGATACCATATGATCAACTTCTCCTACCTGGACGATATCGGGCGTATAGGTAAACAAAACCGGATATTCGCCTACCCAGCTTTCAAATTGCGGCGACGGTAAGCGTCGAGTTTGAGGCGAAATAATAAGCACAATCCCTCGCTCCGAAAGAGCAAACGGACGCCGGTCTTCTGGATAGGGATTGGAGACCAGAATGTCGGTACGGGCGCCGACGTCGACCTCGTAACCAACCACCGGCGATTCGTTGAAACGCACCACGACATCATGACTATCGATCCATTTACCAAGCCGCTCCCCTTTCAGCGATGGTCCATTACCTACAAAAACAACACGCTGACCATCAGGGAATCGCGCGAGAAACTCGGATGACATTATGAAACGCATGATCTCAAACGCGGCAGAAGTAAGTCGAATGAAGCCCGGCCGTTCATGTAAGACTGGGCGCTGGCCTCAGCCAGCTGTTTTTGGTTTTGCTGTACATAGCGTAGCGCCGGCAACAAATCGGAAAATGCTCTAACGGGAGCAATCGGATAACCGACGGCTTTCAGGGTTTCATCCACCTTCCATGTATTCGAAGGCAAGGGTAAAAATGGAACCCCGGCTCGCATCAGGAATATGTTGATATGGTGTCGTCCGGAAATTGCGAGCGGAAACTGCCGTAGAAAACCGATTACTTCTTTCACTCCAAGAGTTCCCGCATCGACCATCGGGACGTTGCGCTCGGAGCAGACGCCGCGTGCGAGTTCAGTCTCGCCACCATCGCCAATGGAAAGGTAGACAGGCCGCAAACCGATGCTTTCAACAGCATGGAACAATTGAATCAGACTCTCCTTGTTAATGCTAACACCGCCTGTAACAAGCACGTGCACCGCTGCGTCCAGCAATCGAGTTTTTGTTGACGACTCATCATCCAGGGCAAGAAATGCCAGATCGGCCGTTGCAAACGACTTGATACCGAGTTGCTCAAGAAAACTCTTTGAAGCCATTTCGCGCACATGGACGACCTCAAGGCGCAGAAGGACTTCCTGCAACAGTTGCGGCATCATCTGTTGAATGGTCGCATTCATGAGCAGCACTTTTTTACCTGACTCCATAGCGGTCTTCGCCAATGCCAGCAGAGCCAGCGCACGCACCGAATTATGATGTATCGAGCCCTCTCCGTTTAGTACGACCAGGTCGGAAGCTTCCAATGCGGCGTGCAGGTCTTGATCTTTGCTTGCCAATTCACGTCGAGTGCTTTCCCATCGCTCGATGTCGATGTCGGCAACCGTGTCCGCAGCGACAGGAAAGCTGTCTGCTTCCCGCTGAATTGCTTTTTTTCCGGTCACGGCGAATGCACGAAAGTGTTCGATCCAATAATTGACAGGTATCGATGCAGTGATTGCCGTCCCACTGACATGTTTGTTAAAAATAAGCTTGTATGCCTTTCGAACAGCCCGACATCCGGGATTAGGTAATATCCCGGTATCGTTGATAAGAAGGACTCGGTTTGTAGGCTGCACGACCGGCGCAGCGCCTGTTTCAGAGGCCATACTTTTCGATGCCTTGGCATCCATACTTTCCGGCGCCTTGGCATCCATACGGTAGGAGCCGAGCGATCGCATCCGGACCTTCGACTTATAGGCCTCGATCACATCATCAAGCGGTCCAAAAGCTTGAATTTTGCCATGCTCGAGCAAGAGTCCCTTATTGCAGAGTTCACGCAAGACTTTGTTGGAGTGCGACGCCAGCACCAGAATGCTTGAGCCGCCAGCTATCACCTCGAGTTGCTGGCGCGCCTTCTGAAAAAACGAAGCATCACCAGTGGCGACAATTTCATCAAGGAGGAGTACGTCGGCATTGACATGCGTCGATATTGCAAAGGCAAGTCTAGCGCGCATCCCTGACGAGTAGGTGCGCATCGGCAAGTGCAGAAAATCCGCGAGCTCGCTGAAGTGGGCGATTGCATCAATCTTGCTTTTGATCTCGGCCCGGCTCATGCCCAGAAACAGGCCGCGTACCCATATATTGTCGTAGCCGGTCGCCTCCATATCCATGCCGAGGCTGAGATTGAGCAGCGGAGCAACTCGTCCCTCGGTATGGACACGTCCTTGCGTCGGTGCGTACAGTCCCGCCATGACGCGCAAGAGTGTCGTCTTCCCGGCACCATTGTGGCCGAGCAATGCCAGCTTATCCCCCGGGTACAGGGTGAGCGAAATATTTTCCAATGCGCGCACTGAAACCTTGCCACCCGCCCCGGTGTTAACTACACCGCCGGTAGCTTGCTTTGAGTGCTGGTCGCTGTGGCGATTTCGAACCTTATGAGGCAGCACAGGAAAGTCCAAGGTAACATTTTCAAGTTTGATCATCCAAGTAACCTAGACCCAATAAGCAATCTGCCGCCGCCAACGCGTATACACTGGCAGGGTAACTATCCATCCCACAACCGTAATCGCAAGAGCCACGGTCCAAACCTGTGTGCTTGGAAATGAGCCAAGCATCGGCGCACGAAGAACCTCAATAAGATAGTAAAAAGGGTTCAGATAGACAAAGGCACCACGAAGTCCACTGACAAGCTCTGCATGCCAAATAATCGGTGTTACGAAAAAAAACAGCCTCATCGAGTTATTTACCAATTGACTAAAATCTCGAAACCGCGCGTTAATCAGGCCGAATAGCAAGCCAATCCACATACCATTGAGAAGGATGAGGACCAGCGCTGGTAGCGCAAGCAAAACGGCGGGGAAAGGTGATATCTGAAATATCAGTAAGAGCAGCAAATAAACGACGACATTATGACCAAAAATCAATGTATTTCGCCATATAAGGCGAAAAATATACACAGAATTTGGTACCGGTATCTCCTTGATTGCCGCACTATTGGAAACGAACGATTGTGTGCCTTCAGTAATTAAAGCAGAAAGCATGTTCCAGGCGATGAAACCTACTGTCAGGTAAGGAATGTACTCGCTCGCCGGACGTTGCATGATGGCACTATATAAAGAACCCATCACGCCGGCGACGATAGCCATGCTCAGAGTGATCCAGACCGAACCCAACCAGGACCGACGATATCTGGACAAGACGTCACGCCAGCCGAGAGTCATCCATAACTCATAACAAAGAAATGCAACATATATGTCCCGTAACGCGTCTTTCGTACCATTCATTTACGTGTTCCGATTCCGACGATACTAAAAACATCCTTCAGTTTTTCGAGCATTCTTCTCCCAATTTCACGAACAAGATGAACTTTCTGTCTCAATTCGAGGCTTGTGTTCATGTTGCCTGAGCTGTCGATTATTGTGCGATTGTAGCGAAGCTTTTTGAGCTGCTCTACGTGATCGAACCCGGGGAGAGTGATCAGGCAGATCAGTTCATAAAATACATTATTATCGAACTGTACAAACTGATCTTTCGGCGGATGTACATCCGCAGTGTAGTCGAATTGGTTGACAGGTGAGGCAAGTGGATGAATACGTGGATCAGACGAATCAGGGATTAGTCTATATGCGTGAAGAGAGAAAGTTATCGGTAATCCCTCTTCTTTTAAGTCACGCAGCACCAGCCATAGCTCCAAAGATGTCATCCGATTGGGATGCCCAGACCAATCTGACCAAAAGAGTTTAAGGCCTCGCTCGAACAAATACGGATCGGCATCAAAATAGGGTTGCTGAATATAGACAAACTCGTTGGAAATTGTGCATGCCTTGCGTATGAAGTCTTTTACATCCGCGTTACCCGGCACATGCTCCAGAAAATGCGAAAGCACCACAAACCGCACGAGCTTCTCATCCGGAATGTCATGAATGTCATACCGGATGGCATCGTAGCCAGCCGCGATCGTCTTTTCAACCTTGGACTGGTCAATATCTATTCCCAAGCCCCGATGACCATTGAAACGCGTTTTGGCAAAAGCGAGTGATCCACCTTTCGAGCAACCGAAATCAATGTAATCAATACTCGCGGTTTCAATCAACCTCCTGAACTCAGTATCTTTGTCGGATTTCCCGTTATCTTGCTGTCCTGCGAGGTCCATTATCATGCCTTAATTACACGAGGATGTTGTTCGAGATAAACGCCACGTGTATCGACGATCAGCTTCGCGAACTCCTTAATCATTTGATAGTCAAACTTATCGTGATTTGTTGCCAACACAACACAGTCGTAATCCGGCAAACTTTGGGGTGTCAAAGGGACGCTAGTAAGGTCGAAATGATGCTCGCGCATCTCCGGGAATTTTGGGACATGAGGGTCGCTGTAGGATACCTCCGCACCCAGGTCTCGCAATTTCTCCATCAACATGACCGATGGAGATTCGCGCATGTCATCAACATTTTTCTTGTAGGCAATTCCGAGCATCAGGATACGACTGCCGTTAACCGACATTCTCGAGGAGTTGAGTGCGGATGCAATCTTGGAAACAACGTAATCTGGCATTGACGAGTTGACTTCGCCGGCCAGCTCAATGAAGCGGGTATGTACTCCATACTCGCGAGCTTTCCACGTCAGGTAAAAAGGGTCAATCGGTATGCAGTGCCCGCCCAGGCCGGGGCCAGGATAGTACGGAACGAAGCCAAATGGTTTCGTTGCTGCCGCGCGAATGACTTCATGAATATCAATACCCATTTTGTCGGCGACGATCTTCATTTCATTCACGAGTCCGATGTTAACTGCACGGTGGATATTTTCCAGTAGCTTGGTCAACTCCGCTGCGCGCAACGAGCTAACAGGTACGACCTTGTCGATGACCTGCCCATACAGCGCAATACCGACTTCGAGGCAATTTTGGGTGTGTCCACCACAAACTTTTGGAATGGTGCGTGTAGTGAAGTTGGGGTTGCCCGGATCTTCACGCTCCGGTGAGTAAACGAGAAACGCATCGACGCCGACTTCCAGGCCTTTCGACTCGATACGTGGCAGCAACTCCTCGTCTGTAGTACCTGGATAGGTTGTGCTTTCCAAGGACACGACTTGCCCCGGACGCAAATACGGCAACAACGAGTCTGTGGTGTCGAGGATGAAGCTGAGATCGGGTTCGCGGTACTTGTTGAGTGGAGTTGGTACGCAAAGTATCAGAGCGTCGGCCTGTGACGCGCGCGAAAAATCCGTAGTCGGTTGGAATCCGGCTGTAATTGCGGAATTAATGGCGCCGCTCGAAATATGCTCGATATAGCTCCTACCTTCCTGCAAAGAATCGACCTTCCGCTGGTCGATATCGAAACCGACTACCTTGTAGCCGACCTCGCAATAGCGGAGCATGAGGGGAAGCCCCACATATCCCAACCCAACGATCCCTATCGTAGCCGTCCTGTCCGCTAGTTTTTTTAAGAGGGATGCTTTCATCTTCTGTCCTTTTATTATTCGGCGGATTCAATACGTAAGTGCAACTCAACAGTTCGGAATGGAGGACAAGCTGCGGTAGCATCGTGGCCCTTCGTTCCGGCAAGAATGAGAAGCACCAATGAGAGTCTACACGCAACTTACCCAAGAACAATCAGTACACCCTCCAGGACATGACCCAGGGCTGCGATCTAGCCGACACCTCCGATGTCAGAAGGAGCGCAAGAAGCGTTACAGCAGTTACGAGCCGCGCGGCCTGCTCAAGGGTAAAATTATTACTAAACATCCCCTGGTCCGTGGTGTCGAGGTGCTGAAATTCCTTGCGTATAACTATGGCCAGAAATTGGAGCCGCTGTGTGATTGCGCGATCCAGTGTCATAAGCTGCCCTTCTTTGAAGGCCACGTCGTGGATCGGCAAGCGCATGAGGTTGAGTGCGCTAACCAGCACATCTACGCTGTGCCCGTCTAGCAGGTGTGACACCTGCGCTGACATCCGTGCCGCAAGCAGCGCCGGGTTATCGACCGGCTCCGGCAATTCGAGCAGCAGATCGATATCGCCCCCGTGGGCCGTGCGGATCTTTGCAGCCAGCCTGGATGCAGATGCCCCCGCGTTCTCGATCGGCTCGGGGCATTCGATGAGAAGATCGATGTCACCACCTTTGGCATTGTCATCTACACGCGAGCCGAACAATCTCACCCGAACGCGGAGGCCAAACGCCTCAATGTGGCGCTGTGAATCGCTTCTATCTGGCATTTTGTCAGGCGCATGCATCCTCCCTCTCCGGCGTCCTCAATCGCTCGATACATTGTATCCCGCCAGGCAGAATGTATGTAAGCCGTTTTCGTCCTGACAACTAACGCCGCATCAGCCGAACAACAGCATTCGCGAATTCTTCAAAATCCACTAAACGGTTCGGCCTCCAGAAAAGCCTTGATCGAATCTCTGATCATTGAGACGAAGACTCCACCCGGTTATACACGTCCTGAAACCGCACAATATCATCCTCGCCCAGATAGCTTCCCGACTGCACTTCAATTATCTCGAGCGGGATGGCTCCAGGATTTTCCAACCGGTGCTTAGTACCCAGCGGTATATACGTCGATTCATTCTCGGACAGGATAAACACATCTTCTCCACGCGTTACTCGCGCCGTGCCCTTCACCACAATCCAATGCTCGGCGCGATGGTGATGCATTTGCAGCGACAATTGAGCGCCTGGCTTCACTGTCAGACGTTTGACTTGATAACGTGCGCCATTATCGATCCCTTCATAATCACCCCAGGGACGATAGACGCGGCGGTGGAACTTGTATTCGTCGCGCCCTTTTTTCTTCAGCTGCGAAACGATCTCTTTCACATCCTGCGAACGATCACGATGCGTAACCAGCACAGCATCCGGGGTTTCGATGATCACGGCGCCTTCCAGTCCGATGGCGGCGACACAGCGATGATGAGCCAGCACGAGTGTGTCACTGACATCGTGTGTCAGTACATCGCCCTGAAGCACATTGCCGGAGGTATCATGTAAGGAGATATCCCAGAGTGCAGACCAGGCGCCCACATCCGACCAGCCGGCATCCAGTGGCACAACAGCCGCTTTGTCGGTTTTCTCCATGACGGCATAGTCGATGGAATCACTGGGAGATGAGAGGAACGCGGCTTTCTCGACGCGACAGAAATCATCGTCGCGCTTGCTGGTGGCTACTGCTTTCTTGCAGGCCTCAAGGATCTCGGGTGCGAAGCGCTGCATCTCGGCGATCCAGGCATCGGCGCGCATGGTAAAGATGCCGCTGTTCCAGTAGTACTCACCAGAATCGACATAATCTTGCGCGGTTGCCAGATCGGGCTTCTCAACAAATTTACTGACGCGGTATGACACATCCTTTTCAATGGCCTCGCCGCGGCGGATATAGCCGTAACTCGTTTCGGCATGCATTGGTACGACGCCAAAGGTCACCAGTTGGCCTTTATTGGCAAGCGCAACGCCGCACTCGACGGCGGCTTGAAACACCGCGCTATCAGGTATGACATGGTCTGCCGGCATGGCGACCATGACTGCATCCGGATCTTTTTCGAGCAGATAGAGGGCAGCGATAGTCAGTGCCGGGGCGGTATTGCGCCCTTCTGGCTCTAACAGAATCGCACCTGCTTTATGGCCGAGCAACTGGACCTGCTCAGCGACCAGAAATCGATGCTCTTCATTGCAAACGAAGATCGGCGCCATCGCGCCAGGCAGACTTGCCAACCGCAGGGCTGTGTCCTGCAGCATTGTCCGCTCACCGAACAACGGTAGTAGCGGTTTGGGATAGTGTTCTCGCGATAAAGGCCACAAGCGGCTACCCGCCCCGCCGGTGAGAATCACAGGGTAGATGTTCATTATTAAAACCCCCAGTTATCAGACATCGTTATAATGCTGCCGCCTTCCTTCCGGCCAGGCTGATTATACGGTAGCCGTGGGGATATCAAACGATTTTTTGCCCGTTTTAAGCGCAAAAAAAAACGGCAGCCCAAACCTTCAGGGGCTGCCGAGACTCGCAAAATCGGGAGATTACTGGGCGGCCGGCTTTGCCTGCCCCAGTGTGATCAGGCCTTTATTTTTGTCCAGCAGGTTATCGCTGATGCCTTTTACATTCGTGAGATCCTGGACAGTCCGATACGGTCCATGCTGCTCTCGGTAAGCAATAATGGCGGCGGCCTTTTGCGGTCCAACACCCTGCAGGGACTCAGACAGCTGTTCGGCTGTCGCCGTGTTGACATCGATTGGGCCTGCGTAGAGGACGCAAGGTAGCAGGCAGATAAACGCAAGGATGGTTTTCAGGCAGGAACGAAACATAGTGACCTCCATGTCAATGTTGAAGTACGGACCACCCACTCCCTGGGTTGGCCTGACTAGATTAGCATTAACGGCTAGCGGGTCAAGCCGCTGATTTCGTCATTGATCGCGGCAAGGACCGAAATCGGGTCTGCGGCCTGTGTAATCGGCCGACCGATCACCAGATAATTCGCACCCGAGTTAATCGCCTGCCCCGGCGTCATCACTCGGCGCTGATCGTCTGTAGCGGCTCCGGCAGGCCGTACCCCGGGGGTGATCAGCTGGAAATTGGTACCAAGACGGCCTCTTAAGGTCGCAGCCTCCTGTGGGGAACACACTACACCGTCCAGACCACAGTCCTGCGTCAACGCAGCCAAGCGCAGTACATTGTCTGCGGGTGATCCCTGCAATCCCACCTCAGAGAGATCCTCTGCACCCAAGCTGGTCAGTATCGTCACGGCAATCAGCAACGGACGCTGGTCGCCATATTCTGCGAGGGCATCACGCGCGGCCTGCATCATCTTGCGGCCACCCTGGGCGTGGACATTGACCATCCAAACCCCAAGGTCGGCAGCGGCACGACAGGCCTGCGCAACAGTGTTGGGAATGTCATGGAATTTGAGATCCAGAAAGACCTGGAAGCCGCGCCGATTGAGCTCGCGCACCAGATCCGGGCCAGCCCGCGTAAACAGCTCCTTTCCAACCTTCAGACGACAGAACGCTGGACTAAGCTTGTCGACAATGGCCAAGGCGCTATCCGCATTTGGATAATCAAGTGCGACAATGATGCGTGATTTGGAAGCAGCAGCGTTCATAATTAAATCTCAACGTTACATCACGAACATAGGCAAGCGTTGTGTTACTCGCCCTCAATGCCATGAATAGGTTTTACCGTGTTCCATTCTTTACAGCCAGGACATTGCCAATGCAGTGATTTCCCGGCGAAGCCACAATGACTGCATTTGTAGATCGGTTTATTACTAAGCAATTGTTGAACGAGATCGCGCAGTATCTGCAGGTCCTCTTTGCCCTTGCCGGATGCATTCGTAAGATTAAGATCAATCAAACGTCCAAGCCCGCGCACAGAAGGCCGTTTGCGCACTTGCTCGGTCACAAATTCCGCAGCCACTGTGTCGCCCTGTGTGCTCGCCAAAATATCAGCGAGCATGAGTATCGGTGTCGCGCCACTGTAACGTTCGATGATGGTGCGCAGATATTCTTTGAACGCCTCGACGGAATCCAGATTCGTATAACACTGACGCACCTGCTCAAGGATTTCAGGCAGGAATTCG
This sequence comes from Thiohalobacterales bacterium, assembly GCA_041739295.1. Taxonomy (GTDB): domain Bacteria; phylum Pseudomonadota; class Gammaproteobacteria; order Thiohalobacterales; family Thiohalobacteraceae; genus JAHJQQ01. The sequence continues at coordinate 15,482 of JBGSOE010000426.1, forward strand.
ATGTCCTGTTCCTCAACCTGCCGAAACGATTTCAAAGCGGCTTTACAGTTATTCGCGCGCATTGCCATGCGTCCCTGCATCAGACTGGCGCGCACACAGCGCTTGTCGTATCCCAGTGCGCGTTTGAGTATCTGGCCAGCGAGATTCTCATCGCCTTTTTTCAACGCTGCCTCGGCCTGCTCACAATGGAACTGGGCGATCATCGATTTCATGGGCTGGCCGCTTTCGTTATCCAGGCGACGCGCTACCGTAATCGCCTTGTCCCATTCTTTTTCCTGCTGATAGATATCCAACAGATGCCGCAGCGCCGGTACGGTGTGCAGATTATTTTCCAAGAGTTCATCAAATAGACTTTCCGCACGATCCAACCAACCTGCGCGCATATAATCCTGACCGAGTTCGAGCAGCGCTGCACTGCGCTGCGTCTTGCTCAAGGTAGGACGTGCAATCAGGTTCTGGTGTATGCGAATCGCGCGATCAACCTCACCGCGACGTCGAAACAGGTTGCCTAGCGCAAGGTGTGTTTCCACCGTATCGCTATCGACCTCCAGCATTCGGATAAAGACTTCGATAGCCTTGTCGGGCTGCTCATTAAGCAGGAAATTCAAACCTTGGAAGTAATCGGAGCTGAAATCACGGGAACGGGAAAGCTGGGCCTTCTGTATAGACCGTTTAGCCATTATCCAGCCAGAGGCGGCTGCTACTGGTAACAGCAACCACAGAAGGTCGTACATATCAGTGTGCGTCTTTTATAGGAATATTGCGCAGATTGACGACTTCCTGCTCGGCGATCTGTATCTGGCGACGCAGGCGCAGGGTTTCACGTTTGAGGCGGACCACCATGCCGAGAC
>JBGSOE010000460.1:0-3835 GCA_041739295.1 Thiohalobacterales bacterium
GCCGCCACCAGGGCAATGACCCAGTTGGGCAGACCGGCGATTTCGGGGTTCGCGAGCACCATGATGTCGCGGTCGACCTTGAGTTCGTTGCCCTTCCAGCCATAGTTGGCTTCAACGTTGGCGGAGAATTCGGCGTTGGCATCGTTATAGTACTGAATGCGCCCATCGCCGTTCTTATCATCGAACGTCAGCAGCCCGGTCTTCTCCCAGGTCCTGAACCAGTTGGGCCGTTCATCATAGGACAGGTTTGCCGTCGCCTCGCCAACTGGGCCGGCCTGAATAGTCTCGGTCAGGTTCATGCGTGCCAGCGCCGCCACGGCCGGTGCGGTGGTATAGAGGATGGCGATAAACAGTAGGGCCCAGCCCGCCGAGGCGCGTGCGTCTCGCACCTTGGGCACGGTGAAAAAGCGAACGATCACGTGTGGCAGGCCTGCAGTGCCGACCATCAGCGCCAGGGTAATCATGAACACATCGATCGTACTCTTGGCCCCTGAGGTATAGGCCGTGAAGCCGAGTTCCGTGACGATACCGTCGAGCTTATCCAGCAAATGCACCGTTTCGCCCTGGATCACGCTGCCAAAGGCGATTTGCGGAATCGGATTGCCCGTGACCTGCAGCGCGATGAACACCGCCGGGACCGTATAGGCAAAGATCAGCACCACATACTGTGCGACCTGGGTGTAGGTGATGCCTTTCATGCCGCCGAGTACCGCGTATACAAACACGATCCCCATGCCGACCAACAGACCGGTAATGATGTCGACTTCGAGGAAACGCGAAAACACGATGCCCACGCCACGCATCTGTCCGGCGACATAGGTGAAGGAAATGAAGATCAGACAGATTACCGCCACCAATCGTGCCGTCTGCGAGTAATACCGTTCGCCGATGAACTCGGGCACAGTGAATTTCCCGAACTTACGCAGATAGGGCGCAAGCAGCATCGCCAGCAGCACGTAACCGCCGGTCCAGCCCATCAGATACACGGAACCGCCGTAGCCCAGGAAGGCAATCAGACCGGCCATGGAGATGAAGGAGGCCGCCGACATCCAATCAGCCGCGGTGGCCATGCCGTTCACGACGGGATGGATACCTTTGCCGGCAATATAAAACTCACCAGTGCTGCGGGCCTTTGACCAGAGGGCGATACCGATGTAGAGAACGAAGGTGGCGCCGACGATTAAATAGGTCAGTGTCTTGAGATCCAGGGTTCAGGTCCTCATCAGTCTTCGTGCACGTCGAATTGGCGGTCGTAGCGGTTCATACGCCAGGCATAGAAAAAGATCAGCACCACGAACACATAGATTGAACCCTGCTGCGCAAACCAGAAACCAAGTTTGAAGCCGCCGATCTGAATCTGATTGAGCGTATCAACCAGGAGAATGCCGAACAGGTAGGAAACAATGAACCAGATCGTCAGGCAGGTGATCAGCAAACGCAGGTTGGCGCGCCAATAACCGGCCGCATCGTGTTTAGTATCGTTCATGGGCACCCTCCGCTAGCGCTACTCACTAGGATCTCGCGCTAGCACTCCGCGTTGGTGAGGGTGCCTGACGCGATCAGCAGGCAACCCTGCACGCGGGTTACCTCGGGGAAGCATCCGGGTTTGGGCAATTGATTGCAACAGTCAGAACCGCAACTATGATCTGATGACATAATTCTGTCATCGTAATGGACTAATTTTTCCGGATTGACGAGAGCAATATGCGAATAGGCTGTCTTGAATTTATGAGGGTCGGTATTACGCTATTGGCCGCCTGGTTTGCCGCGATAGTCGCCGCGGAGCCGTTACCGCTGGACTATGTGAACCAGCAACTGCAGCTACCGGGACGGGAGGTCGTCGTCCAGCTGCCGGCCGGCTCCCGATTGGAGTTGTTGACGGATCATCTGGAAGGACCGCGCCTGCTGACCTTCGCGGATAACGGCGATCTCTTCATTGGTTCTAAATCCGGCCGTGTCTATCGTTTGCAAGTACCCTACACCGAACCCCAGGTGTTGCTTAAGGTCAAGGGATATCCCCATAGTGTGGCGCTGCGTCAGAATGAAATACTTATCGCGCAGAAAGATGGTCTTTATCGCGCTCCCTATCAATTGGGCGTGACCAAGGTTGCTGCCGATCGACTGAGTCTGCTCGCCGCATTACCCGGCGGTAGTGGCCACAGCAGCCGCACGGTGGCTATCGGACCTGATAAGCGCATCTATCTCAGTCTCGGCATCAGTGGCAACTGCAGTGATGAATACCTGAGTGAAGATTATCCGTTCACTGAGCGACGCGGCGGCATTCTGGTGTTGAACGAGAGCGGGGCACGGGCGACTTGGGAGACCTTCGGCAGCGGTTTGCGTAATCCGGTTGGCTTCGACTGGCATCCATTAACCGGCGAGCTTTATGCCAGTAACAACGGGCCGGATCACCAGGGCTACGATCTGCCACCGGAATATTTCAGTAAGGTGGCGGCGGGGTCATTCCACGGCATGCCCTGGTTTCAATTTGATGGAAAGCGCATTCAGCGTGATGACTGTATCAAGCGGACACCGCCGCGACCGATCGACGAGGTGACACCGCCGGTTGCGACCTTCCCGGCGCGCAACGCACCGATGGGTGTCGCCTTTGTGCCGGATGGCGCCTCGAACAAAGGGCTTGAACATGATGCTGTCGTGGCTTTGCATGGATCGTGGGGCACACAACCGAGCGGTGGCTTTATCGGTGATCCGGCCTCGCGGCGTGCACCCAAACTTGTGGTAGTACGATTTCAGGATGGTGAAGCGCAGCGTGTTGAAGATCTGGTTACCGGCTTTCAACTGTCCGATGGTGAGCGGTGGGCGCGTCCGGTTGGCGTTGCGTTCGGTCCGGACGGTGCGCTGTATTTCACCAGTGACAGCGGTGTCGAAGGGCTGTTCCGGTTACGTTTTCCGGATGTTGGATCCGAGCCAGAGCGCGCTGCACCGGTTAATTGACCCGCGCACAGATCAATTACGGATGGCAGTTGATGTCGATGCAGAATCTGAACGCATAGGTCAGGTTCTGTATGGCAGCTGCTAGAGCAATACCCTTTGCAGCTTTGCCAGAGGAGAGGGTGTGTGGAAATGAGAAATGATCACGTGCTGTTTCTGATAGCCATGATTTTCAGCATGACGTCATGTAGCGCAGACGCCTACAAACGGACGGGGTACGAAACGCTACAGAATATGCAGGAAGCGCAATGTCAGAAAGACCTTTCTGCGGAATGCCCTGAGCGGGAAAGTTATGACGCTTACCAAAAGAAGATAAAAGACAGCGAAAAAACCGAACAGTAGATCGCGTCGGAGGACGCCTAACGCTGCCACACTCAGGCGCTTCAGGCAAGTTGCTCCAGCACTACCAGTGCAGGGCCCGCAAGCGTGAATCCTTCTTGCGTTGGTGCGCCTCCATGCGCGTGAGGATGCTGTCGAGCACCCGAATGGCGTCCAGGATGTATGGGCCCTTGTTGAGCATGACGCATTCGGCGCGGCCGCTCATGGCGGCATCGGTCAGCTCGGGGCGCGAGCGTATACCTTTCTTGGCCATGGTCTCCAGCACCTGTGTCGCCCAGACGACGGGGACATGCGCGGCCTCGCACAACCACAGAATTTCCTCCTGAATCTCGGCCAGTCGCGCATTGCCGATCTCAATGGCGAGATCGCCGCGCGCGATCATTATCCCCAAGGGGTGACGACCGATACTGCTGAGGATAATGGCCGGGAGATTGGTTACTGCCTGTTGGGTCTCGATCTTGGCGACGATCGGAAAATCCGTCGCCCCGCGTCGGTCCAGTTCATCCAGCAGTGAACGCATGTCGTCGGCGGTCTGCACGAAAGA
>JBGSOE010000008.1:0-4844 GCA_041739295.1 Thiohalobacterales bacterium
GTGCATCAGCGCTATCCGGACGAAACGCCAACATGCGCAGCAATACCATTTCCAGACCACCACGCGCGTCGGGCGCAAGCGGCAGGTCACGTCGACCGATCAGCGCGATCTGATAATACAACTGTACATCTTCCGGACTCAGCGCCTGCGCCAGCTCCAAAACGGTGTCGCGATCACCAAAACTATCATCAATGGCATCGGGCACTGTCTGGGCTACCGCAATACGCTGCAGCAGCGATAACAGCTCCGCGAGTACGCTCGCGAAATCCGGCGCCTGTTCGGCGAGCTGCGCGACCTGCGCAAGCAGTTCAGCGCCATCCTGTTGTGCCAGCGCACGCAGGATGGCGTAAATCTGGCCGCGCTCGATAGACCCGAGCATGGCGCGCACTTCGGTTTCATGCACGACGCCGCCGCCATAGGCGATGGCCTGATCCAACAGGCTCAAGGCATCGCGCATACTGCCGTCGGCGGCACGCGCCAGTTCGGTCAGCGCCGGCAGATCAGCCTCAATGTTTTCACGTTGAAGTACGTCTAGCAGATGCCCCGATATCAGATGCAGTGGCAGGCGTTTCAGATTGAACTGCAGGCAACGCGAGAGAATCGTTACCGGCAGTTTTTGCGGATCGGTGGTGGCCAGCAGAAACTTCACATGCGGCGGCGGTTCTTCCAGCGTCTTCAGCAGCGCGTTGAAGCTGTGGTTGGAGAACATGTGCACCTCGTCGATGAGGTACACCTTGTAGCGACCACGGGTCGGGGCGTACTGGACATTTTCCAACAGCTCACGCGTCTCATCGACCTTGGTACGTGACGCGGCATCAACTTCGATGAGGTCCACAAAACGGCCCTCGTCGATCTCCGTGCAGGCACTGCAAACACCGCACGGCTTAGAACTGACGCCCTGCTCGCAATTTAGAGACTTCGCAAAGATACGCGCGATGGTGGTCTTGCCCACGCCGCGCGTGCCGGTGAATAGATAGGCGTGATGCAGGCGATCATTGTCGAGCGCATTGACCAGCGCGCGCAGCACATGCTCCTGGCCGACCAAGGTGTGAAAACTGCGGGGGCGCCATTTGCGCGCGAGGACCTGATAGCTCATAGCGTCGTTATTATGTCCGGCCTAGCCCGAAAGACTGATTTGGCCGCGAACTGACAGGGCGTGTTCGCGGGCAAGCCCGCTTCTACGGATGTTCATTCTACCCATGGGAACTCAATTAAGAGGCGACTCGTACCAGCCACACCCCGGCGCCCGCATCACTGCTGCCGCTGCTCCCTCCGGGTCTGACGGGGTTCACAGCTTAGCGTCGCGGGGGGACCGGCACAAGCCGCCAAACCGGTATGCCAAATCAACCACTTAAGTCACGCGCGCCTGGCTGAGGCGACGCGGGCGCATAGTGTATCAAGGGTGTCGGAATAGCGCCATGCGCAACGCATTAGCGCCGCTGTCCCGCACGCCCCTGGGCGATGCGGTACAACTCGACCAGGTAGCGTACATCGGTATCCGCGTGATGGCGGCGCCCCCCGGAGCTCAATTGGACCCGCTTCCAGGCCGCATCCTGCAGGGCATATTGCCAACCCGACTGGCGAGTCTGACTGGGCGGCAGAATTTCCAGGATCAAATCCCAGTAATCTCCAATCACGAACAGCTGTTCCAGATCCGCCGCCGCGAACAGTTGCCCACACCAGATCTGATCGAAGGCGCCACCATCGACATAAATTATCTGGCCGCCGAGTTGCTCATTCATGCGCGCCGCAATCAACGCCGCCGGTTTGCCCTGTTCGAGCAACGTGGCGAAGGGAATACCATGCACACGCTCGGCAGAGGCATCCCAGGCCTCCTCCAGCGCCCAGCCATAGGCAGGTGCAGGTTCGATAAACCAGCATTCCGTGACGCTGCCGTCCGCTGCGCTCCAGGCGACCTGGATCGGATAACTCTCCGGGCTCAGCCCCGAGGCTTCGAAATCCATAAATAGTGGGATGTCTGTCATCATAAAGCCGATAATAAATTACCCAGACGCTGCTACATAGCTACGACAGATGCGCGGCGCGAGAGGCTTGTGTTACAACACGCCCTGTCATTCATCTTTAAATTACCCGTCATTCCGGCGAAGGCCGGAATCTATGGCGATCGAAGCACTGGATTCCGGCCTTCGCCGGAATGACGAATGGATAAGAGCTTCCTTAACTCAGGATTACAACGTGAAAGCCACCGCAGAATTACAGGTCGTTCCCATTGGTAGCGGCGTTTCGGTCCGCCAAGAGATCATGCGCGTCACCGAATTGCTGAAGAAATATGATTTCATCGTCGAGACCCACGCCTCCGGCACGAATATCGAGGGCAACTTGAATGATATCCTCGCCGTGGTCGAGCAGATCCACGCGACATTGCATAGCGAAGGCACCGTGCGACTGGTCAGCTACCTGAAACTGGAAACACGCACGGACAAGACACCGACGTTGGCGGGCAAACAGCTGTGACACATCAGCCGCTCTTGGCAAACACTGCCGGTTAACCGGAACCGGCCATTATGTGCGGACGCTTCGCCCGAACCTCCCCCGTCGAAACCTTCGCAACATTATTCCACGCACTGAGCACGGATGACCTTCCGCCTGCCTACAATATCGCTCCGACACAGAATCTATTGGTAGCGCGTAACACGCCAACCGGCAACCGAGAACTTGTCTCCCTGCACTGGGGTTTGGTGCCCCATTGGTCGAAAGGCCCTGATCCTAAATACTCGATGATCAATGCCCGAGCCGACACGCTCGCATCGAAGCCCGCCTATCGTGATCCGTTCAAACAACGCCGCTGCCTGATCGCCGCTGACGGATTTTATGAATGGAAGAAAACCGGAGATGCTAAACAGCCGTACTTCATTCGCCTGCGCGGCGGCCAACCCTGTGCCTTTGCCGGTCTCTGGGATCACTGGGAAGTCGACGGCGAGACACCGATCGAGTCCTGCACCATCATCACCTGCGACGCCAATGCATTGGTCGCGGGCATTCATGACCGGATGCCGGTGATATTGCCTCCCAAACTGTATGCCAACTGGATGAATCCCAAACAGACCTACATGGCCGCTTTGTCGGCGCTGTTGAAGCCCTACCCTGATCTGCTTATGGAAGCCTGGCCGGTCGGCCGTGAAGTAAACAGTCCGAAAAACAATTCCGCGGATTTACTTGAACCGGTGCCTGAAGCAAAAGATTAATGTAGGGCGGAAAACATTAATCTTCCATGTCGGACGCGCGGCTTGCGCCGCTGAATCCGACCTACATTAACCCGCATAGTGAACGTAGGTCGGATTCAGGCCGAAGGCCGCGTCCGACAGTTCCACTAAGGAAAATCACTTCAGCAGCGGATCATCCTTGGGAAGATGGCTGGCATGCCAAAGCGCCAGCCTATGCCTGAGAGTTTGTTGTGAAACCTGATCTTCCGGCATGGGTTGGATAATCTTGTCGTGCACCAGCAGTCGATAGATATACATAAGCCGCTCTTTGACAGAGTCGGTTGGTTCAAAGACGGCGGCGCCACGCTGTTCCGCATATTTCATTCCAGCGAGCAACGCACCCTTAACCAACTCTGCCTCATGCTTTAGCTTTTTCATGATGCCCTCGGTATTTCGTCTTCGGAAATCCACAATCGCTGCCAGCCCGCGTGCCCGAGGCGACGCAAGGTTTCAATATTCTTTTCATAGATCATAGCGGCATCGGGAAACGCGGTCACCGCACGCGCAATGCTTGATTCACGCAGGAGATGCAGCGTGGGATAAGGCGAACGGTTCGAATAGTTTTCGATAGCCTCCGGCTCGGAATCGAAGAATCGGTATTCCGGGTGGAAACTCGCAAGTTGGAATTCTTCAGCGAACCCCTGCCGCGAAATAGCTTTATCGGCCGCACGCAGAAACTGACTGTACTCGATGAACTCCGTCAGCACGCCGGGATGAATCAACAGCGTCGTCTCACAAATATCGGGGTCGGCAGCCTGTAACGCACGCAGTTCTGCAGAAAGATCTGCCAGAAGTTCAGTCTTGGTCGTCGCACCACTCACACAATAGCGGATTCGCTGATTTACGTGTACCGACTTGGCGAAGGGGCAAAGATTGAGGCCGATGACAGCCCGCTCCAACCAGGTTCGCGTTGCTGCAATGACCGTATCAGGATCAAGCGGTAGATAGGCATCTACCACATCAAATCATCCGGGACTTTGTAATCGGCATAGGGATCATCTTCCCCACTTTCCAACTGCGTTTCGGCATGACTGACGATACAAGCGTCATCACGCAATTTGATTTTCTCAGCCACGACATAGGGTATAACTTCGTAGCCCGCATCGTAACGGACGATTGCCAGCAGGCCGCGGCCCAACTTGGCATGAACATCTTCCGTGACGAAAATCTTTTTGACCGCAGTGCCGTCCTGGAAGTTATAACCCACCTCACCGCCATCACGCGGTAAACGGTTCAACTCAACCAATTGGCGGATCTGTGCCTGTACAGCCTTGCGCCCGGCCTCTTGCTGTTGCTGGCGATTGAGTTCGCGATCACGTGCGGCTTTGTCTGCAGCGGCCTGCCGGGCGGCAACTGCTGCCTCATCAACGACCTCGATCTTCTGCTTTTGCTTCAGATTTTGCTGCTTTGTCTTGGACTTCTGCGCCTTACTTAGCTGGGTTTTATTCACCAGCCCGGCCTTGAGGAACTGATCACCAAATGAATTTGCCATTGGCCTTACCTTCATATTCGAAAAGAACATGGTACATAGTCTAACCCGACAGCAGCTTCGATGGGCACTTGGCAGTGTAATACGGGGCATTACCGAATGGCACTTACCTATCCATATCCGATGTAGGG
>JBGSOE010000018.1:0-2511 GCA_041739295.1 Thiohalobacterales bacterium
TTGTATTGTTCGCTCAGGCTGATGGAGGGTTCCGCCACCCATTCGGCGGCGTGCAGGTTCAGGCTGAAGACGACCAGGGTAGCCACGGTCGCCAGCAGCCCACGACTCAGGCGGCTCTTTAGCATGGGTAATAATCTCTGGTGGTTCAAAAAGGTGGACATTCCTGTCTTGCGGCGCCATCGACCGCGCTCTTGCAATGTGGCGCGTTAACTCGCGAAATAGCCAGTCCCGCGGATGTGGTGCGATGATCCGGGTTTTAGGGGGGGTTGTCCAGAGCAGAGGCATGGTACCAGAGGTTAGAGTCGAAGGGCTGGGGGCAATAGATGTAGTAGGTCGGATTCAGCGCCGCAGGCGCGCGTCCGACAGCAAGGGGCTGCCCGACACACGACCGCTTACGCGCCTGAGTTGGCTATCTAAACGAAGGTTTACGGAACCACAACCACATCGCCCGCCTTCAGAACGATATTCTGCTGCAAATCCTCGCCCTTCTCGATATCGCCATAAGCGAATGGGATAGCCGTCTGTTTGCCACCCTCTCTGCGGAGAATTTGGATCTTGTTGACAGCCGCATAAGTCGACATGCCGCCGGCCATAGACAATGCCTGGACGACATCTATACGTCGGATTACTGGGAATTGGCCGGGCTTGTTGACCTTGCCGATGACGAATATTGTGTTGCCTGAAAGTTGCTTGACTGCGACAGAGACCGAAGGATCGGGAATGAAGCGCTTGAGTTTGTCAGCTACCTCGGCCTGTAATTGTTCAACAGACTTGCCGCTCGCTTGTACGTTACCAACAAGCGGGAAACTCAGGCCACCATCCGGACGAACGATAACGTCCTTTTCCAAGCCTTCCTCGCGCCAGACAGAGATTTCCAGGATATCTCCCGCTTCGATCATATAGGCCTCTGCTGCAGGTGCTGCGGCCTGTATTTGTTGGCTGTTGAAAGCAAATGCTAGTGCAATAGCCGCGAAGGTTTGTTGTCTGCGATTGAGTGTCATGGTGTCTGCAATCCTCAAAAATGTTCTATTTAGGGTTCGGGCCTGGAAACGCAAAAAACAAATAACGAATGCGCCATGGCCGGGGATATTACCGACAATGCCGACCATTCAATAGAATTCCACCATCTAGGTCAAGCATAACCCTTCGCCAGGGCTGAAAAACATCAGTTGACCGCGCGTATTACTTGCATGTGCGTAGCAGGCTGGAGTGAGTGATATTTATGCCTATGACTTCGAATTCTAGTTCCTTTTCTCGTATGTGCCTGTGGATGGTTTATTGAGATCGGCGGCAATAAAAAAAGGAACCGCTGATGATCTTCCTCCACGTATCATTTGCCGTGGATTGATGCGGTAAATCACCTCAGAATCATGCAATTTTTGCAGTTATGCGTGGTGCTTCATACGCTGAATCGGCCATTTTATGGCCACTGGATCTCTGTCGCAGGTGCACTACGCCTACGACAGTCGCAACAAGCGTCGCATCGCCAGTCGAACAATAGTGGTCGGGGGCTTTAATCAGCTACAAAAAAACGGCGCAGCATCTGCTGCGCCGTTGAATGTGCCGCTTATGCGGCGACTAGCGTTATTGTTGACGCGCCTTACGTACTCCGAACCAAGCCAACAGCGTACCTAGTAGCCACAGATCCACACGTTCCGAAGCTGGTTGAGTGCTCGACAAGGTGCAGCCACCGCCGCCGCTGGTATCTGCCGTCGGTGTTGAGGGGGCGGAGGTTACGCCCACGCCGCTGGGATCTACTACCGTACCATTAGCTAGGCCGTCAGCATCATTCGAACCACCATCTGTGATGGTGAGCTGAACACACTGGTTATCAGGTTCCAACATGCCTGAGAGAATACCCGACGTAAATACAGTGTAGTCACCGGCGCCGGGTTCTGGACAGCTGCCGTTGGAATTCAAGGGAGCTGTCTTCACGCTATCGGTACTATTGACGACAAAAGGTGCCCAACTATTGGTACCAGCATTGAACTTGCGATATAGCGAGTAAAACGGAATGGGCTCACTAAGTGGCAGTACAACCTGGATTGTTTCACCAGGCGTACGGCCGCTGACCGAGAAATCGAAACAACCGCCGACACATGAACTGATAACACTGCTATCAGCTGCAGCTCCCCAGCCACTTAACTCAGCAGCTGTGATAGTCACACCACCAAAAATAGTACCAATGGTACCGGGAGATATGGGGAGCGGCGAGGTGTTTGCCGTCGGGTTGTTCACGGCTGGGATAGTCGTGCTGTATCCACCGGTTGTAAGGGATGGAACTCCGTTCGCGGTACTCAGGTCGAAGGCCGCATTGAAGCCCTTGAACGGGCCATCTACCATTTTGGTACCGATGATTCCATCACCATCAGGATCGGACGCGACCAGTTGTGCGCTGCCGCAGCCATAGTTCCAGACAAGAGCCACATCGATCTTGCGATTTACCGACCAGTTGAACAGCATATGGCCACCAAGCTGATTGGGGCCGACAGTCAGGAGCAATGTGTTGTC
>JBGSOE010000036.1:0-6681 GCA_041739295.1 Thiohalobacterales bacterium
TGACTTTGTCGAGACGTGAACTCGCGCCCCAGACCAAACGGGTGTTTTGATTTAGTCTGAAACTGTGCTGCAGCTCAAGCTCATAGCGCTCCTCGGTAAGGCTGTAGTCTATTTCGTCGAAGCCGGGCAGTGGGATCGTCACGACTTCATGATTCTTCGTATAGTTATGGTAAAACTGCACATGTAATTCTTCGTCATTGCTCTTGGCGCTGGTCCAGCGCACTTGTTCAAAATGGCTTTGCACATCGCGATCACGTGGTGCGGTGAAATAATCGTCGGGTATGACTTGGACGTATTTGCCTTCCTTGCGTGGGCCACCGTTGTAGCCGGCCAAAAATTCCAGCGTGTTGCTGTTCGATATCCGGTATTCGCTGCGCAGATCAAACAGTGATACTCGCATGCCATCGTTATAGGGCTCGCGAGCAGAAATTTCACCGGAGGCGGGCTTTGGTGGTGCCAAATCGGTGCGGGCCTCAAAGCCATCATCACGCCGATACCCTAGAGTCGCCCGATAATCGACATCGCCGATGCGGTCGCCATGGCGTATTAATCCTTTGCGCACGTCTTTGTTGCCGGCCAACGCGGTTACCTCGGTGCCGGTTACCTGGGTTGGATGTTGGGTGATGATGTTGATGGCGCCGAGAAAGGAATTTGCGCCATAGGCAGCGGCATTCGGGCCACGCACAACTTCGATGCGCTCGACATCCCGTATATCCAGCGGCAGATCGGTCCAGCGCACACCACCGAGGGCGGTGCCGAATACTGAGCGGCCATCCACGTAGACCTGCATACGATTGGCGTATTCATCGGACAGGCCATGGTAGGTTGCGGAGACGGTATGACTTTGCGCATGCGCGACCTGGAAACCCGGCACCAGGCGCAGTACATCGGGAATATCCTGCGCGCCGCTGGCCTCGATCATGGCGCGGTCGATGACAGTAATGGCCACGGGCGCTTCATATTGAGACTGCGCAAGGCGCGTGGCCGATAGCACCACCGGAACTTGGTCCAGAAAATAATCCTCGCCAGCCAGATCGCTGAGTTGAAGTTCGTCTGGAGCCGCGATCAAACGACAGCTTAACAACATCATTGATACGGCAAAGCCAAGGCAGTGCACGGGGCGCAGGTCGTGCGTGTTCATCGGTGTTCCCATCATTTGATATGTGGTTTGGAGGCGTCGGTCGTCTGGTTGCGACCTTGGAGGCTATGGTGCCGTTTTTGGCGCCTCGCCGTCAAAATTCCCCAGCCTCTGCGCTTCTGCCGCAGGCTATGCATGCAGTACACTCTGCCGCCATGGACTTTCCAACGCTTGAAGAATTCGTCGGTAACACCCCGTTAGTGCGCTTGCAGCGCCTGGTTGGTGACAGCAGCAACCGTATCCTGGTCAAGCTGGAGGGCAATAATCCGGCTGGCTCGGTGAAAGACCGTCCGGCCCTGTCCATGATCCAATACGCTGAAAAACGAGGTGAAATCAAGCCGGGTGACACGCTTATCGAGGCCACCAGTGGCAATACCGGCATCGCCCTGGCCATGGCGGCGGCCATCAAGGGTTACAGAATGGTGCTAGTCATGCCCGATAACATGACCCTGGAGCGCCGTCAGGCTATGGCCGCTTTCGGCGCCGAGTTGGTGCTGGTGAGTCGCGAGCAGAGCATGGAGGGCGCCCGCGACCTGGCCAAGCAGATGGAGGCCGAAGGCAAAGGCAAGGTGCTCGATCAGTTCTCTAACATGGACAACCCGCAAGCGCATTACGAGGGCACCGGTCCGGAGATCTGGCGCGACACCGGTGGCCGCGTCACCCATTTCGTCAGCGCTATGGGTACCACCGGCACGATTATGGGTACCTCGCGTTATCTCAAGGAACAGAATCCCCAGGTGCAGATCGTCGGTGTGCAGCCGACTGAAGGTTCGTCGATTCCCGGTATCCGGCGCTGGCCGAAGGAATATCTGCCGAGTATTTTCGATGCCTCGCGGGTCGATCAGGTCATCGAAATCGATCAGAAGAGCGCCGAAGACACCACCCGTGCGCTGGCCGCGCGTGAAGGGATTTTCTGTGGCATCTCCTCGGGCGGTGCGGTGGCGGCGGCGTTGAAGTTGTCTGAACAGGTCGAGAATGCCGTGATCGTGGCTATCATCTGTGATCGCGGTGATCGCTATCTGTCGACGGGTGTGTTTCCGGCTTGATCTGGCAACATTGTCGGACGCGGCCTTCGGCCTGAGCGGCTGTCCGTCGCAGCTGTAGCTGTGACGGGCTTTTAAATGGCAATCTTCTTTACCGCAACAACTCCGCGCTTATTGCGGGGTTGGTTCATCCGACCTACATCCGATCCACGTTTTAACGTAGGTCGGATTCAGCGGCATAGCCGCGCGTCCGACAGTTGCATCACTTCACGTGATTTCACAGATCTGAGATTAGTCATTTCCCAAGAGTGGGATGCTATTATTTTGTCATTCCGGCGCAGGCCGGAATCCATATCCTTAAAAACGCTAGATTCCGGCCTGCGCTGGAATGACGATTCAGCACACCCTTTGCAGTTATAGTTCTCCCCGTGACTATCCATTACACATCGTTATGCCGCGCGACGCTGTTTCTGATAGCGCAGTTGGTCTGTGCATCGTCCTATGCGCTGGAGAGCATCGAGATTGCTCTCGGCGATCTACAGGGCGATGGCTGGCTGGCACGGTCAGTCACACTACAGATACAACTGCTGCCGGGCACAGAACACGCCGGTGCAATTACCCTTGAATCCATCACGCTGCCAAAACCGATCGGCCGAGTCGATGATGTGCGAATCCAGTGTGATCAGCTCACGCATTCGGAAGCCGGTACGGCTTGCACAGGCCGATTAAAAATTGCACATCTCCTGGGTGAGCCTATCAGTGGTCGAGTCATGGTTCAGCATGACAGCGCCTCGAATCAGGTGCAGCTCAAACTGAATGATGTCGGTCTTGCCGGTGGTGTCTGGCAGATCAAGGGGCGTTCGCAGGCGCAGGGTTGGAATTTGGATCTTGCGGCACAACAAGTGTCGGGAGAAAGCCTGGTAGGGTTGCTGCGACGCCTTGGTTACGTCGTGGAACAGCAGGTCAGCGCACAACTGAATCTGACTGCCACGCTGCAGGGTGCAGCCGATGGTGTTGATGCAGTGCGTTTTCAGGTATTGGGTGAACAGCTCAATTATGCCAACAGTGTTGGCACGCAAGCGAGTGAGAATCTCAATCTAGAACTACGTGGGCAGGTTCAGCGTAAGGCGGCGACCTGGCATGCTGAAGTGGATGCGGTGTTCGGCGCAGGGGCATTGTTTATCGATCCAATGTATTTCGAGTTTGCTAAGGCTTCACCGGCGCATCTTAACGTGAAGGGCGACTGGAACGCTGGGACTCAACAGCTACATCTCCAGTCCATGTCGCTTGAACATGCGGGTGTGGCGCGTGCGCAGGGCGAGTTGTTGATGAATCTGGCTCAGCCGAATCCGCTGCAGCGCGTCACTGTCGAGATTCTGGACGCGCAATTACCCACGGCCTTCGATACCTATATTCAGCCTTGGATTCGTGGGCAACTGGGGGATGCCCTGAAAACAGCAGGGCGTTTTACGGGGCGTTATTCATACCAGGCTGGCGCCGACAGCGCAGTGCACGTCGCGTTGGATAAGGTCGATATTGATGACCCTCAGCAGCGCTTCGGCTTTGAGAATCTGTCAGGCGTCATTGACTGGAGTAGTGATGCGACGCCACGTGTCAGCGAACTCGGTTGGCAGTCGGGTAGTCTCTATCGCTTGGCGCTCGGTCCCACGCAATTGGCGGTGAAAAGTCAGGGTACCGACTTTGAATTGCGAGAGCCGGTTATGGTGCCACTGCTCGACGGAAAACTCATGATCGATGATCTGGCCTTGAGTAATCCCGGCGAGGAGGATATGCGCTGGCGATTCGATGGTGTGCTGACGCCCGTGTCCATGGAAGCAGTATGCGAGGCCTTAGGCTGGCCTGCATTCGGCGGTCAGTTGTCAGGCATGATCCCGGCGGTTCGCTATGCCGACAAGCGTCTCGAAATCGGCGGTGTGTTGTTGGTGAAGGCATTCGATGGTGCGTTGACGGTGCGTAATCTACGCTTGGAAGAGCCGTTCGGTCGAGTGCCGCGTCTGAATGCCGACTTGGAGCTCGATAATCTGGATCTGGAAGCACTCACCAAAACCTTTTCCTTCGGCAAGATTCAAGGCCGGTTGGGTGGTTACGTCAAACAACTACAGATGCAAGCCTGGCAGCCTGTTGCCTTTGATGCACGCTTTGCCACGCCTGAGGATGATGATTCACGTCATCGCATCAGCCAAAAGGCCGTGGATAATCTGTCCAGCATCGGTGGTGGTGTGGGCGGTGCGCTATCGCGGAGTTTCCTGGGGGTATTCGAGGAATTTCCCTATGACCGTCTTGGCCTGAGCTGCCGTCTGAAAAATGGAGTATGCGCCATGGGTGGTGTCGCACCTGTTGCGAATGGTTACTACATTGTGAAAGGTCGTTTTCTACCGCCGCGTATTGATGTTGTCGGCTACGCGGATCAGGTAGACTGGCACACGCTGATTGATCGACTCAAGTCGGTCACGTTGGAACAGGGCCCCGTCATCAAATAACATCGGGGCTTACATCTCAAGAGGAGTATGACAATGAAGACGATGCGACTACCGGTGTTAGTGGCGCTGCTGGTTTTTGTGACAGCTTGTGTGACTATCAATGTGTATTTCCCCGCTGCTGCTGCGCAGGAAGCGGCTGACCGCATCATCAATCGTGTTTACGGCACAGAAGGCGAGGGTGAGAAACCTGCCGAGCCAGCCGCCCAACCGAGTCAGCAACCACAGTCCAGGACCAGCAGTGCTGTTACGCTTGCCCTGGTGGGTACGCTCAATTGGTTGATCACACCTGCCGAGGCGGCAGCGCCGAATATCGATATCAAGTCACCTGCCATTCAAAGCATCACGGCTGGTATGGAGGCGCGGCACTCCAGCCTGGCAGCGTATTATGCTAATGGTGCCATCGGTATGACCGGCGATGGCCTGATCGTTGCGCGCGATCTCAATGCCATTCCCTTGCGTGATCGCAGCAAGGTGCAGCAGCTGATCGCCGACGAGAACAAGGATCGTGCAGCGCTTTACAACGAAATCGCCCTTGCCAATGGTCACCCTGAGTGGGGTAAAGATATCCGCGCGACCTTCGCACGCCGCTGGGTTGCGAATGCACCGGCAGGTTGGTGGTATCAGGATGCCGCGGGTGGTTGGAAGCAGAAGTAGCTGCAAATAGCCTTGCCGCAATAGATGCGAAGGCGCGCGGTTAATTGCAACGCAAATATTTGAAGTGTAATCCCCTCCCCCTTGACGGGGGAGGGCCAGGGAGAGGGTGAATGTATCCGATCCCCCTCTCCCTGGCCCTCTCCCGCGAGGGGAGAGGGAACTAACCGCTTTAGTATTTCACAGCTAGGGAACCTCTGATTAATTTTATCAAGCGAGCAGATGCAAGGCGCGGACGGGCGACTCGAAGCTAAGCGGAGAGAACGGCGTTAGCCGGCCCGCAGGGCGAGGTGCGCAGCACCGAGTAAAAAACGGAGTTTACACGGCGTAAATGAGTATTTTGAGCCCGGCTGCAACGTGGCAGATGCCGCTTCAGCGAATTAATCAGAGGTTCCCTAGTAATTTGTGCGCAGCTCCGTAGCCGCTGCTGTTATTTAAATTCTCGATGTAAAGGTTTCACGCATGAACGTATTGGTATTCGATATTGAGACCATCCCCGATCTCGATGCGGGACGGCGCTTGTATGGCCTCCAGGATCTCCAGGATAAAGACGTCGCCAAGGCGATGTTCCATATGCGTCGGCAAGAGACCGGCGGCAGTGATTTTTTGCGCCTGCATCTGCATCGCGTGGTCGCCATCTCAGCCGTGTTGCGCTCGCGTGACAACCTGAAGGTCTGGTCATTGGGTGAGCCCGACTCTGATGAGAAAGAATTAGTGCAGCGCTTCTTCGATGGCATAGACAAGTACACGCCGACGCTGGTGTCCTGGAACGGTGGAGGGTTCGATCTACCCGTTTTGCATTATCGTGGCTTGGTACATGGCATCGCAGCACCGCGCTATTGGGATACCGGCGATGATGATCGCGATTTCAAATGGAATAATTATCAGAGCCGCTTCCATGCGCGGCATACCGACCTCATGGACGTTTTATCCGGCTACCAGCCGCGCGCCGTCGCGCCACTGGACGATATCGCCAGCATGTTGGGTTTCCCCGGCAAGATGGGCATGAGCGGCGCCAAGGTGTGGGATAATTATCTGGCCGGCGGCATCGTCGATATCCGCAACTATTGCGAGACCGACGTGCTGAATACCTATCTGGTGTTCCTGCGTTTCGAGCTGATGCGCGGCAAACTGTCCGCCGCCGAGTATCACGCCGAATGCCTGCAACTGCGCGATTACCTCAAGGCCGAGGCCAAACCGCACTTTGATGAGTTTCTGGCGGCTTGGCTGTGAAATAGTAATTGCACACCAGAGGGCGCAGAGAACGCAGAGTTTGATCTATTAAGGAACCTCTGATTAATTTGATCAAGCGAGCAGATGCAAGGCGCAGACGGGCGAAAAAAACGGAGTTTACACGGCGTAAATGAGTATTTTGAGCCCGGCTGCAACGCGGCAGATGCCGCTTCAG